>DASYVA010000150.1 GCA_036000645.1 Candidatus Methylomirabilis sp. | reverse complement strand
CCAAGGTCTTCACCCAGCTGGGGGCCCCCGGGTGCGCGACCTGTCATGAGAACCATGAGATCAAGGAGGCGAGCGACGAGATGTTGGGGCTGGGGGAGGGGGCCGTGTGTGCCGCCTGCCACGCCGCCGGGGACAAGGGCGGGAAGGGCGCTGCCGATATGCGGGCGCTGATTGACGGCCTCCGAGGCGAGACCGACAAGGCCCGCACGATCCTGCTGCAGGCCGAGCACGCCGGGATGGAGGTCAGCCAGGCCCAGTTCGAGCTGAAGGGCGCCACGGATGCCCTGGTCAAGGCGCGCGCGGCCGTCCATGCCTTCACGGTCGAGGCGGTGAAGCAGGAGGCGGAGGCGGGGCTCGCGATCAGCGCGAAGGCCTACGCCCGCGGGGTGCGGGCGCTCGAGGAGCTCCAGTTCCGCCGCAAGGGGCTCGCGGTCTCACTGGGGGTCATCCTGGCCCTCATCGTGGGCCTCGTGCTCAAGATCCGGCAGGTGGATCGCCGCGCCCTCGCCCGGGGCGGGGGGGCTCGGGAAGGGGGAGGGGATGGCTGAGGCGGTGCGGCATTCGGGGGAGACCCGGAGGGGATTCCTCAACTGGTTCCTCGGCACGAGCGCCGGGGCGTTCCTGCTCTCGGTCCTGTACCCCGTCGGCCGCTACCTGATCCCCCCCGCGGTCGGCGAGTCCGCGGCGGGCACGGTGACGCTGCCGATCAAGCCTGAGGACGTGAAGCCGAACACGGGGCAGATCTTCAAGTTCGGGAACCGCCCCGGGATCCTGGTCCGGACGCCGGCCGGGGAGCTCCGCGCGTTCTCCGCCGTTTGCACCCACCTGAACTGCACGGTGCAGTACCGCCCGGACCTCAGCCACATCTGGTGCGCCTGCCACAACGGTCACTTCGACCTGACCGGCAGGAACATCGCCGGGCCTCCCCCCCGGCCCCTCGACGCCTTTGTCGTGAACGCGCGGGGAAACCAGATCGTGGTGAGCAAGGGCGCCTGAGGATGCCTCCGGCCCGATACGCTTCGCCTGGCTGCGTTCTCAGTCGTCGCCGATCCTCAAACAATTGCGTATGCCTCCGGTCGGCTCCTCCCTCGAGCCTTGCCATGCTCGCGTCTCGACCCGGAGGGAAGGCCTAGAGATGGGAACCCTCGACAAGGGGCACGGCAGGCTGTGGCTGTGGCTCGACGAGCGGATCGGCCTGGCCGGCCTGGAGAAGCTCGCCAAGAAGAAGGAAGTCCCGGTCCACCGGCACACGGTCTGGTACTACCTGGGGGGGATGACCCTCTTCCTCTTCCTGGTCCAGGTGGCGACCGGGATTCTCCTGCTCTTCTACTACCGCCCCAGCGCGGAGGAGGCGTACGAGTCCGTCCAGTTCCTGATGGCGGAGGTGGAGTTCGGCTGGCTGATCCGGTCGATCCACTCCTGGGCGGCCAACCTCATGATCTTCACCATCTTCCTCCACCTCTTCAGCGTGCTGCTCCTCAAGGCGTATCGGCCGCCGCGCGAGGTCACCTGGCTCTCGGGCATCGCCCTCATGGCCATCGCCATGGGCTTCGGCTTCACGGGCTACCTGCTGCCGTGGAACGAGCTCGCGTACTTCGCGACGAAGGTGGGGACCGAAATCACGGGGGTCGTCCCGGGGATCGGACCGTTCCTCCGGCGGCTGCTCCGGGGGGGGGACGAGGTCACCGGGGCTACCCTGACGCGCTTCTACGGGATCCACGTGGCGGTCTTGCCGGCGGTGGCGGCCCTGCTGCTGGGGCTCCACCTCTTCCTGGTCCAGAAGCATGGGATGAGCGTTCCGCCGGCCGTGGAACGCCGGGCAGGGATCAGGGGCACGATGCCCTTCTTCCCCAACTTCCTCCTGCGGGACCTGGTGGGGTGGCTCTCGGCCCTGGCCGCGCTGGCGGCCCTGGCCGCCTACCTCCCTGCCGAGCTGGGCCAGAAGGCCGACCCGTTCGCCTCGGCCCCGGTCGGGATCAAGCCCGAGTGGTACTTCATGTTCATGTTCCAGACCCTGAAGTACCTGCCGGCCAGGATCCTGGGCATCGAAGGAGAGATCGTCGGCGTCCTGGGGTTCGGGGTGGGCGGGCTGTTCCTGTTGCTCATCCCGTTCCTGGACCGGCGGACGGCGCGGGGGGAGCCCTCCCGCCTCTTCACGGGGATCGGGATCGCCCTCATCCTGTACATGGTTGCGTTGACGTATCTCGGCTACACTGCGAGCGCGACCAGGTGAAGCCGGTCCGACCGCTCGTGGCCCTCCTGCTCGGTGCGGGGCTCTGTGTCCCGCCGGGGGCGGGCGCGCAGGGCCCCGCCGAGCCGCCAGGGAACGCCGCGCGCGGCCGCACCCTCTTCGCGAGCAAGTGGTGCGCCGCCTGCCACCTTCCCCGCGACCATCCGGGGGCCGGGCCAGCCCTTGAGGACCTCCGCAAGCCGCAGGGGGCGCTCGAGCTGGCGGGCCGGATGTGGAATCACGTCCCGGCGATGTTCACGGCGTTCAGGCGGGAGGCGGCCCCGTGGCCGCAGATGAGCGTTGCGGAAATGGCCGACCTGATGGCGTATCTGCAGGCTGCGCCTGCCCGGGATCCCCCACCGGATCCCCTGAAAGGCCAGGTGGTGCTGGTCCGGAAGGGCTGTCTCAAGTGCCACAGTCTCCGGGGCGAGGGGGGCCAGATCGGCCCGGACCTGGCCGCGCGCCGGGCCGACTACGCCTCGGCGGCGGCGTGGGCCGCCACGATGTGGACCCACACCCCGCGCATGGCGGCGGTGGCGGCCGAGCGGGGCGTGCTCTATCCGCGCTTTTCCCGCGACGAGATGGGGAACCTCCTCGGGTTCCTCCGGAGCGCCAGCGCGGCGTCACCCCAGTAACCCCCAAGAGGGAGGAGCCGACTGTGCGGTGCATGCGCTTCGGGGTTCTCGCGCTTGCCGTCGGGTTCGGGATGGGGCTCCTGGCCTTCTCCCCGGGCGCCGCCCAGGTCAAGGTTCCCCCGGACTTCACCTTCGAGAAGGGCAAGGACAGCCCGGCTCCGGTCACCTTCAGCCATGAGAAACACCGGGCGAAGGTGGAGAAGTGCACGGAGTGCCATGTGAAGGTCTTCAAGATGAAGCGCGGCCAGTCCGGGACGATCACGCTCGCGGCGCTCCAGGAGGGGAAATTCTGCGGGGCCTGCCACGACGGCAAGAAGCAGATCGCGGGGACCGTCGTCTTCCCGATCGACGCCTGCGACAGGTGCCACAAGCCCTGACGAAGAGAGTCTTCCTCCTGGCGCTCCTGGCCCTGCTCGTGGCGGGCGCAGAGGCCCGGGCTCAACCCCCGCCCGCCGCAGAGGAGTGCCTGGGCTGCCACGCGGACCGGGACCTCAAGCGAGAGGCGCCGGCGCGCGGGCAGTCCGCGTCGGTCTTCGTGGATCAGGGAGCGCTCCGGATCTCCGCGCACGGCCGGCTCGAATGCGCGGCCTGCCATGCGACGGCCACGGCCCCCCACGAGGCGCAGTTGCCGCCCGTTCGCTGCGAGACCTGCCACGCACAGCCCCACGAGGAGGTGCCGGGGAGCGTGCACGCCAGGCTCGGGGGCGGGGGCGCGAGCGGCGCCTGCGTCGCCTGCCACGGCAGCCATCAGATCCGGCCGGCGGCCGCGGACGGCAGCGCGATCTGCGCGACCTGCCACCGGCGCGCCGCGACGGCCGTCGCGGCCAGCATCCACGCGACCGCCCGGGGAGACGGGAAGCGGACCCTGCCCACCTGCGCCACCTGCCACACGGCCCACGCCGTGAAATCCCGCCGGGACCCGGCCTCGCCCACCCACCGGAGCCGCATCCATGAGACGTGCGCCATCTGCCACGCCGATCCGAAGGTGATCCGGGAGGAGCGGATCGCCCGGCCGCGGGTCGTGGCGCTCTTCGAGCAGAGCGTCCACGGCCGGGCCATCCGGGAGCAGGGAAACCTGAAGGCCGCCACCTGCACCGACTGTCACGGCGGACACGAAATCCTCCGGGCGGCCGATCCGGCCTCGACCATCTTCAAGCGCAACGTGCCGGTGACCTGCAGCCACTGCCACACGGATGAAGCCGCCCAGTTCCGGACCAGCGTGCACGGGGAGGCGGTCTCCCGGGGGATCTTCGCAGCGCCGAGCTGCACCGACTGCCACGGCGAGCACGGGATCACCGCCACCCGCGCCCCCGGGTCGCCCGTCGCGCCCCTCGCGGTCTCCACGACCTGCGCGGCGTGCCATAAGGCGACCCCGGTGATCGAGGAGTTCGGTCTGGCGGCGCGGCGGGCCGGGACGTTCTTCGACAGCTTCCACGGCCTGGCCGTGCGGGGGGGGTCGCCCGTGGTGGCGAACTGCGCGAGCTGCCATGGGACGCACAACATCTTTCCCTCCTCCGATCCCCGCTCCACGATTCACCCGGCGAACCTCGCCGGGACCTGCGGCCAGTGCCACCCGGGGGCCGGCGTGCAGCTTGCGAGCGCGCGGATTCACGTCGGACCGGGGTTCGGGGAGCACCCCTGGGTAGCCCTCGTGCGCCGGATCTACCTCGGGATCATCCTGGTCACCATCGGGGGGATGAGCCTGCACAACGGGCTGGACTTCCTAACGCGCCTCCGCGAGCGCTGGCGCGCGGACGTGCGAGGGGAGGGGACCGAGCCTCCCGTGCCCGTCGAGGTGGCGCGGCGGCTCTTCACGCGCCTGACCGTGGGCGAGCGGATTCAGCACGGCGTCCTCCTCACCGCGTTCCTCGTCTTGGTCCTCACCGGCTTCGCCCTGAAGTTTCCGGAGGCCTGGTGGGCCCGGCCTCTGGTCTGGATCGAGGGGGGGTACGCCATCCGCTCCTGGGCCCACCGCATCGCGGGCGTGGTGCTGATGGCGGGGGGCCTCTACCACCTGGTTTACCTCCTTGGCACGCGGCGGGGTCGCACCCAGCTCCGAGCCATGCGCCCCCGGTGGCGGGACCTGCGGGAGGCGTGGGGGCTTGTGGCCTTCAACCTCGGGTTATGCGCGGAGAGGCCCCGTTTCCACCGGTTCAGCTACGTGGAGAAGCTCGAGTACTGGGCGGTCGTCTGGGGCACGGCCGTGATGGCCGCCACCGGCGTCATCATGTGGTTCCAGACCGTGGTCCTCAGGCGCTGGCCCCTCTGGAGCATTGACCTCGCCACCGTTATCCACTATTACGAGGCCTGGCTGGCGACCCTCGCGATCCTGGTCTGGCACTTCTACAGCGTCATCTTCCGGCCCGACGTCTACCCGATGAGCCGGGTCTGGCTCTCGGGGACGCTCACCGGGGAGCAGATGGCCAGGGAGCATCCCGCCGAGCTGGAGGAGATCCTGCGGGCGGGGGGGGCACGGGAAGTGGGGGGTGGCGCTTCGGGGGAGGAGGCCCGGTGACCGACCGGCTGCCCGCCCGCCACCGCAGACGCCTCCTGCTGATCGTCGCGGCGGCCCTCCTGGCGCTGGGGAGCGTTGCCCTGGCCGGCCTCTACCATGTGAGCACAAGCCCCCTCCTCTGCAACTCCTGCCACATCATGAAGCCCTACGTGGCGGCCTGGAAGACCTCCAAGCACAATGCGGTGACCTGCGTGGAGTGCCACTACCCGCCCGGCTTCCGCGACTCCCTCTGGGTCAAGTACCAGGCTCTGGCCCAGGTGGCAAAGTGGGCCACGCAGACCTACAGCTCCAAGCCCTTTGCCGAGGTGGAGGACGCGAGCTGCCTCCGCTCGGGCTGCCACTCGCAGCGCCTCCTCGAAGGGAAAGTCGTCTACAAGCGCGGCATCATCTTCGACCACCGCCCGCACCTCGAGGAGGTCCGGCGGGGCCGGCAGCTCCGCTGCACGAGCTGCCACTCGCAGATTGTCGTGGGGACCCACATCGAGGTTACTGAGTCCACCTGCTTCCTCTGCCACTTCAAAGGAATGAAGGTCGGGCGGGAGCTGAGCCCGATCGCGGGCTGCACCGGGTGCCACCAACCGCCGAAGGGGGAGATCCTGGTCGGCTCGGTCCGGTTCAGCCACGAGGAGATGGTCCGCCGCGGTGTCGCCTGCCAGAAGTGCCACCTGAACGTCATCCAGGGGGAGGGGGAAGCGCCACGGGAGCGCTGCTTTACCTGCCACAATCAGCCGGAGAAGCTCGACCGTTACGGCGACACGCCCTTCCTCCACGACTTCCACGTGGCCGGGCACAACATCGAGTGCGCGCGGTGCCATACCGAGATCCGGCACCAGCTTCCGCCGCCGATCGGGATTCCCGTGGCCTCGGCTGGCCCGGGCGGCGCCCTGCGGGGGGAGGTCACGGCCCGGTGAGGCGGTCGCTGCTGCTCCTCGCGGTGGGCGGCCTCATGGCTGGGGTCCTCGCCCGGTCCGGCCCTCCCGTCCTGCTGGCCCAGGGTCCCCGGCCCTCCCTGCGGCCCCCCGCGCCGGCCGAGCCCCCGCCCTCGCCGACCCCCCACCGGGCGGGCGAGCTCCCATGCGGCAACTGCCACGAGGGCAAACACCGGGGGGTCCTCCTCATGTACCTGGGGATGGGGGGGCGAGGGACCCCCATGATCCCGAGCCACATGTTCCAGGTGCGCGTGGAGTGCGTGGCCTGCCACATCGTGCCCAAGGAGCCGGGGAGCCGGGCCGGGATCGTCGGGCAGACCTTCCGGCCGAGCGAGCAGGCCTGCCTCGGCTGCCACGGGGAGCGGTACCGCGGCATGCTCGAGCGATGGCAGCAGACCCTGACCCGGATGCGGGAAGTGCTTGCCCCGAAGCTCGAGGGCGCGCGCGCCGCCCTCGTCAAGGCCGATCCGAAGGAGCCGAAGCGGGCGCGCGCGGAGCGGCTGGTCGCGGACGCCGCCTTCAACGTCGAGTTCGTGGCGCTCGGCCGGGGCGTGCACAACGTCTTCTACGCCGCGGATCTCCTCAAGGTCGCCAACGGGTGGCTCGACGAGGCATTCGCCCTGCTGGGCGCATCGCCGGCCCGGACCGAGGACGCGCTCGTCCGGGGCGGCTACTGCGCGGTGCTCTGCCATGAGCGGGCGGGGGTCAGGCTCCCCGAGACGGTCGCCTTCGGGAAACAGAGGGTGCCCCACGCCCGGCACGTGACCGAGTTCGGCGCGGTCTGCACTGCCTGCCACTCCCCGGAGGTCCACAAGGCCGTCACCGCCACGGCCGCCACCTGCACCGGCTGCCACCACAATCCCCAGAACGATCGCTGCGAGGCGTGTCATCGCCTCCAGAGCGCCTTCTACCGGGGGGAGACGCAGACGGCCCTGGTGAAGGTCGAGCCGAACAGCATGGCCGCCGCCGTCTCCTGCACGGGGTGCCACGACTTCACGCAGCGGCACTCGCGCCGGGCGGTCGGCACCAAGTGTGTCGCCTGCCACGACGTCGCCTACCTCGAGTTCCTCCGGGAGTGGACGAGCGGGCTCGATCGGGAGGCGGCCGGGGCAGGCGATACTCTCAAGCGTGCCGACGCGGCGGTCGGGGCTGCGCGCCGGGCCGGCCGCCGGGTCCCGGAGGCCGAGGCGCTGGCGCGGGAGGCTCGGGAGGCGCTCGCCCTCGTGCGGGGGGGCCGGGGGGTCCACAACCCCGCGGCCGCCGCGGCGCTCCTCGAGGCGTCGCGCCGGAAGGCCGAGGAGGCGGTCGCGCAGGCGGGGCGGCGATGAGCAGGGGAAGAAGAGCGCCCCGCTCGCGATCCGAGAATCCCCGGCCCGACTGGGTGCTCGTCGGACTCTCGGCCGCCGGGCTTCTGTTGGCGGGCTCCCTCACCGTCGCCAAGCTCGCAGCCGGCAGCGCCCCCTTCTGCGTGGCCGGCAGCGGCTGCGAAGCCGTCCAGGCGAGCCGGTATGCCGTCTTCCTCGGGCTGCCGACCGCGCTCTGGGGCGCCATGCTCTACGCGGCGGTCGGGACACTCGCGCTTCTCGGGCTGGACGCGCGACGGTGGCTCGCCGCCTTCCTCCTGGCCGTGGGGGGGGTTTCCTTCTCCGCACTGCTTACGGCGCTCCAAGTCTTCTTGATCGGCGCCCTCTGCGCCTCCTGTCTCCTCTCGGCCGGCATCGCGGTTGCGCTGCTCGCCGTGGTTCTCGTGCGTCGCCCGGCCCCGACCGAGCGGCGGCCGCCCCTGGGCCCGACCCGGCTCTTCGCGCTCGCGGCGGTTACCGCCCTGGCGACGGTTGGCCTCGGCGCCGGCGGGTTCGCGCTGGGCGGCCCGCGGGAGGCCGGCGGGTATCCGCAGGTCCTTGCCCGGCACCTTACTGACAGCGGAGCCGTCATGTACGGCGCCTACTGGTGACCCGCGTGCGGGGAGCAGAAGGCCCGGTTCGGGCCCGCGGCGGATTTCCTACCGTACATCGAGTGCGACCCCAGAGGGCCGCGCGCCCGGCCCGAGCTGTGCGCGCGCCTTGGCATCCGGCTGTACCCCACCTGGATCATCGCGGGCCAGCGCTACGAGGGGGTCCTCTCCCTCGACCGGCTGGCCGAAATCTCGCGGTTCGGCCCCAGCCAGCAACGATGAGCCCTCGCCCCGAGGGAAGGTCCGCCGCGAGGATGTTGGGGCGTTGACGCCCCGCTGTGGTTGCCCTGCCCCACTCTGCGGTGGATTCCCCGGAGGCAAGCGGCGCCGCGGTGTTAGAGAAAAACGGTGGGGCAGGTATGCCTCAGGCCGGATGCTTCGGGGCGCGGCTACAGATCCGTGTGGGCGCCCGCGAATCGCTTGGCAATTCGTGGGTTGCGGCGTCGGGGACAAAAGGGCTGCAGCCTGGCATCCTACGTGCTCTCCCCGCCGGCCACAACCGCCGCCCGGCGGCTGACGACCAAGCGGGGAACCGGCAGGAAAGCAGTTGACTGCCCGCAGGGACCGATGGTATAGGGGCTCCCTACCCCTGACCAACCAGCTGGAGGAGTGCCGATGAGAGAGGCGCCCCCGCCCGGTCTCCGGGCCTCGCTGCTCCTCCTCGGTCTGCTGTTCCTCTCCTTGCCGTCTGTTGCCGCAGCCCAGCCTCAGGCCCCGAACGGGTACGTCGGCTCCGACACCTGCCTCACCTGCCATGAGCCCCTCAAGGACGCGTTCGCCAAGACCATGCACGCGAAGGTCTTTACCGAGCAGAATGCCCGCACGCCCCTCATGCTGCGGGGCTGCGAGGCCTGCCACGGGCCCGGGAAGGCGCACGTGGAGGCCGGGGGCGGGAAGGGAGTGGGCGGCCTGACCACGTTCCGGCGGGAGACGGCCGAGGCCGTCGAAAAGGAAAACGCCGTCTGCCTCACCTGCCACGAGAAGGGGAAGCGGCTCTACTGGCAGGGGAGCCCGCACGAAGGGCGGGACGTGGGCTGCACCTCGTGCCATCAGGTGATGCAGCGCACCTCCGAGAAGGCCCTCCTGGCCAAGGCGAGCGAGATCGACACCTGCGCCCAGTGCCACCTGACCCGCCGCTCCCAGACCTTCCGGAACGCCCACATGCCCCTGCGGGAGGGGAAGATGACCTGCACCTCCTGCCACAACCCGCACGGGACCGTAAGCAAGGCCCTGCTGCCGGTGGACTCTCCCAACGACAACTGCTACCGGTGCCACGCCGACAAGCGGGGCCCGTTCCTTTGGGAGCATGCTCCGGTCGCTGAAAACTGCATGAACTGCCACGACCCGCACGGGGGGGTCCGGGACAAGATGCTGAAGCTCTCCCCGCCGCGGGTCTGCCAGCAGTGCCACGTGGAGAGCCGCCACCCGACCGAGGCACGGCTCCCGACCAACAAGTTCGTGATCGGCCGGGCGTGCCTCCAGTGCCACCAGAACATCCACGGTTCCAACCATCCGTCCGGCTTCGCCTTCACGCGTTGAGGAGGGAGCGGGAGATGGGGGCGAGAGGGATGCGGTTTCCCGGAGTTGCCAGCCTGGCGGGAGCCCTAGGGGTACTGCTGACCATCCCGTCCGTGGCCTCGGCTCAGGTCGATCTCGGGGTTGTTACCGCGACGGGCGAGGTCGAGGTGGGGGGCCGCTTCGTCCCCGAGGGCTCCAGCGCCTTTGGGTCCTCCAAGTACGAGGAGTACCGGGAGCAGCGGCCGGGGGTCTTCGGGAACGCCCGGCTCCTCCTGGAGGGGAAGGAAGGGAAGTACTACTTCGAGGGCTCAGCCACCGACATCGCCGAGCGGGACCAGCACTACGAGGTCGCGAGCGGCCGCTACGGCCGGTACCGGCTGGAGCTAGAGTTCGACGAGCTCGTCCACGTCTTCAGCAACACCGCGCGGACCCTCTATAGCGACCAGGGGGGCGGGGCCCTGGACTTCCCCGACGCCACACAGAGCACCATTCAAGGGCTGGGGACGAGCGCTCTGAAGAGCGCGGCCCTCCAGAGCGCCTTGAGCGGGGCGACCGCCGTCCCCCTCCGCTTCCGACTCCAGACCGGCCGAATCGGGTTCTTCTACCGGCCGCTGGCCGACCTGGAGGTCGATACCAGCTACTGGGTCCAACAGAAGGAGGGGACCCGCCCCTTTGGAATGGGGTTCGCCAGTCCGGGGGGCAACTTCGCCAACGTCGCCGCCCCGATCGACGAGCGGACGCACGAAGTGACCGGGGGGATCCAGGTGGCGCGGGACACCTGGAGCCTCCGGCTCGACTACACCGGCTCCTTCTACGAAAATGATCTGGACACGGTAGCGATAGACAACCCCTTGCAGTTGACGGATGGGGCGTTCACCGCCAGTGGTGCCGGCGGAACGAGTACCCCTGGGCGAGGTCGGACGGACCTGGCGCCGGATAACTCTGCCCACACCATCCGCCTCTCGGGCGCGGTCACGCTCCCTGTGGACTTCCCGGCGCGCTTCGCAGGCACCTTCTCCTACGGGATGCGGTTTCAGAACGACCCCTTCGTCCCCCATACGATCAATGCAAACATCCCCACAGGTAATGCGGGTGCTTCGCTGGCCCTCCCAGCGAGTGGCCTTGATGGCGAAGTGCGGACCCTGCTCGCGAACCTGGTCCTGACAGGCCGTCCCCTGCGGGACCTGAGCCTGACCGCCCGCTACCGCTTCTATGACTACGACAGCAACATCCCTCTTCTGATCTTCGACGGGCATGTGGTGAATGACCAAAGCCTTTCGGATGAGGACCGCGGGAACACGCCGATGGACCACCGCACGCACAACGCCAGCCTGGATGCTTCCTACCGGCTCGCCCGTCCTGCCACGCTCAAGCTGGGCTACGAGTGGGAACGGTGGGACCGGAGTGACCATCGCGAGGTCATCCGGACGGATGAGCATACCTGGAAGGCTGCCATCGACTACAAGCCGGTGGCCTCTGCGTTGCTGAGGGCCGGCTACCGGTTCGGCATCCGGCGCGGCACCGACTACAATACCTTCGCCCACTTGGCGCACACCATCATCGACGAGGCGGATTTCTCCACCTCCGTTACCACGGGGCAGTCCACCCTCCTCCGCAAGTTCGACGAGGCCGACCGGATTCGGAATCAGGTGGACCTCCTGGCCCAGTTCAGCCCGCGGGACGACCTTACCCTGGCCTTCACCGGCGGCTACGGCCTGACGGACTACGATGACACCACCCTCGGCCTGACCGAAGACGAGCGGTGGAGCGTCGGGACCGATATCGGCTACCGCCCCCTCGAGCGGCTCGCACTCTCGGCCTGGTACACCTTCGAGAACATCCAGTTCAAGCAAGACTCCCGGTGGCGGCCTGTCTCCGGTGGAGTGGCCGTGGACAGCTCGCTGAACGACTGGTCGAGCACCTCGGAGGAGCAGGTCCACACGGCCGGGGTCGGGGCGGACATCCTCCTCATCCCGGACCGCCTGGATGCGAGCCTCTCCTATGTCCTCGAGATCGCCAAGGCGAAGACCGGGGCCACGGGAGTCCCCGGCACGACGGCCGCACCGGATGGCGGCAATGCCGTCGACTGGCCGGACATCAAGGACACCCTCCAGACCTTCATCGCGGCTCTCCGATATCACATCGTGAAGAACCTGACGGTGAAGGCCGAGTACCGCTTCGAGCACTTCAACCTGTCCAATTTCAAGACGGACGACCTTGACCCCTTCATGACCAACTCGAACGTCAACGCAGCCGGAACGGTTTCTCCCTCCCTCGATGTCTTCCTGGGCGACCGGGTGGACGACTACGTCGCCCACGTCATTGCCCTCAGCCTCATTTATCGCTTCTAGTGCCGGCCCCCGCCCGGAACGCCGCCGTTGATCTGTCCCGCCCCCTTCATATTCTGCTCTTCCCGTCCGTCCAGGGATGCGGTATAAGAAGGGGGTCGCCGGGCACGCGCCCAAGCGAGAGAGGAGGCACGGGAATGAGAGGAGCCAGGTTCGTCGGGTGCACGGTCTTCCTGTCCGTCCTCATCCTGGTCCTGACGCCGCTCCGAGGCTTTGCCCAGCAGAAGGGTGATCCGAAGGCGGGGAAGCAGCGCTACGATCTCCTCTGCTCATCCTGCCACGGGCCCACCGGGAAGGGGGATGGCCCGGCCGCCGCCGCCCTCTCGCCCAGGCCCCGCAATCATGCCGACGGGAAGTACATGAATGCCCTGAAGGATCAATACCTGTTCGATATCATCAAGGGGGGCGGGGCCAGCGTGGGGAAGTCGCCCCTCATGCCCCCCTGGTCGAGCCAGTTGAAAGACCAGGACATCTGGAACGTCATCGCCTACATCCGGACCCTGGCCGTTCCTCCCTACAAGCCCACTCAATAGCTATCGATCACCTCCGATGCGGAGCGGGCTAGCAGCGGCAGCGGTCCTCCTGATCGCCCTTGTCGGAGGGGGTGCCCTGGCCCTCTCGCTCGGCCCGCCGTCCGCCCCCGAACAGCCCGTCGCCTTCAGCCACAAACTCCACGCGGGAGACAACCGGATCGCCTGCCTGTACTGCCACGTCCACGCCCGGACCGCGGCGGTCGCCGGCATCCCGTCGGTCCAGCGCTGCGTGGGCTGTCACAAGATCACGGCGGCCGCTCGCCCCGAAGTGCAGAAGCTGGCCGGGTACTGGGAGCGCCAGGAGCCGATCCCCTGGACGAAGGTGACCTGGCTGCCCGACTTCGTCTACTTCGAGCACTGGCCCCACGTGCGGGCGGAGCTCGAGTGCCAGACCTGTCACGGCGCCGTCGAAACGTTGGAGCGCCTCCCGCGCCTCGCGACCCTGACCATGGACACCTGCGTGGGCTGCCACCGGGAGCGGGCCGTCAGCATCGACTGCGTCGTCTGCCACCGCTAGGGGGAGGGGGATGGAGATCAACCGGCGGGACTTCCTCAAGATCGTCGGCATCGGCGGAACCGCGGCCGGCATGGTGGGCTGCGGCGCGGAGCCCCCCGAGACCCTCGTCCCCTACCTCATCCCGCCCGAGGAGATCGCGCCGGGGAAGGCCACCTGGTACGCGACCGTCTGCCGGGAATGCCCGGCGGGATGCGGGATCCTGGCGAAGACCGTCGACGGCCGCGTGATCAAGGTCGAGGGGAACCCGGACCATCCGGTGAGTCAGGGCGGCCTGTGCGCTCGGGGCCAGGCGAGTCTGCAGGGACTCTACAACCCCGATCGGTTCCGGCAGCCGCTCCGCCGGAAGGCAGACGGCACCCTGGAGGCGATCCCGTGGGACGAGGCGGAGGGGCTCCTGACGGAGCACCTCGCCGCGCTCAAGGGACGCGGGGACCGGATCTCCTTCGTGACCCCGCTCCTCACGGGGAGCCTCGACCGCCTCATCGAGGCCTGGCTCGCGGCGGTGGGCGGGCGGCGCCTCCGGTACGAGGCCATCGCCCACGAGCCGCTCCGCACCGCGAGCCGCCTCGCCTTCGGCCTCGAGGCGATCCCCTACTACGACCTCGAGGCCGCGCGGGTGGTCCTCTCGTTCGGCGCCGACTTCCTGGAGACCTGGCTCTCCCCCGTGGAGCACGCCCGCCAGTTCGCCGCCATGCGGGCCTACCGGGAGGGCCGGATGGGGCGGTTCGCCTACATCGGCCCCCGCCTCTCCCTCACGGGGGCCAGCGCCGACGAGTGGGTCGCCGTTCGCCCGGGGACGGAGGGCCTCCTCGCCCTCGGGATGCTCCACACGATCCTCGCCGAGCGCCTGGCACCTCGCCTCCCTGGCGGGGAAGAGGACGCGCTGCGGCGGTTCGCGGCCCCCTTCCCCCCGGAGGCGGTCGCGGAGCGGGCGGGCATCTCGGGGGATAAGGTCCGCGTGCTGGCCCGCGCCTTCGCGCGGCGGCGCCCGAGCCTGGCCCTGGCGGACGGCCGGGGTGGGAGCGGAACGGCGACCTGTCTGGCGGTTCACCTTCTCAATTACGCGGTCGGCAACTTCGGCCAGACGGTCCGCTTTGGGCCGACGGCTGCGGCGGGGCGGGCCTCCACCTACCGGGAGATGCGGGACCTCCTCCTGGCCATGGAGGCCGGGAGGATCTCCCTGCTCCTCCTGGCCGGGGTCAACCCCCTCTTCACCCTCCCGGAGGGGGCGCGCTTCGAGGAGGCGCTCCGGAAAGTCCCCTTGGTCGTGAGCTTCGCCTCCTTCCCCGATGAGACGGCGACCGCGGCCCACCTGGTCCTGCCGGACCATACCTTTCTCGAGGCCTGGGGCGACGACGAGCCCTGGGATGGCGTCCGCAGTCTCCAGCAGCCGGTCATGCGGCCCCTGTACGACACGCGGGCGCTAGGCGATGTCCTGCTGTCGGTGGCGAGGCGCTCCGGGAGGGCGAAGGCGTTCCCGTGGGAGGACTTCGCCGCGTACCTGCGAGAGCAGTGGCGGGACGTGCACCGGCGGCTGCGGCCCGCGGAGGACTTCGAGACCTTCTGGGCCGCCGCGCTGCAGCGGGGCGGGCTCTTCACTCCCGCGGCGGCGCGGCCCGTCCGGCTCAGCCCGGAGGCCGTCCGGGTCCGCTTCGAGGTTCCGGCCCTCCCGGGGGAGGGCGAGGGCTTCACCCTGATCCCCTACCCCTCCGCCGCCTTCTACGACGGGCGGATGGCGAACCGCCCCTGGCTTCAGGAGCTCCCGGACCCGCTCACCCAGATCGTCTGGGACAACTGGGTGGAGGTCCACCCCGAGGATGCCCGGCGCCTGGGGGTGGCGGAGGGGGATGTGCTCCGGCTCGAGTCCCCCGCCGGCCGAGTGGAGTTGCCGGCCCACCTCTCCGGCGGGGTGCGCCCCGGAACGGTCGCGGTCCCGGTCGGGCAGGGGCACACGGTCTTCGGGCGCTATGCGGCGGGCCGGGGCGCCAATCCGATCCCGCTGCTATCCCCCGAGCCCGAGGCGGTCTCGGGGGGTCTCCCCTGGGTCGCGACCCGGGTGACCGCGCGGCCGACGGGGAGGCGGCATCCCCTCGTCTCGGTGGCGGGGAGCGACAGGCCCCACGACCGCGAGATCGTCCAGAGCGTCTCCCTGGCCGCGCTCCAGGGCGGGCGGCTGCCGGGAGAGCGGCCGCACCTGCTCCAGATCTACCCCGAGCACCCCCATCCCCGGCACCGCTGGGGGATGGCCATCGACCTCAACGCGTGCATCGGCTGCGGCGGCTGCGTCGTGGCCTGCTACGCCGAGAACAACATCCCGATCGTGGGGAAGGAGCAGGTCGGCCGGGGGCGGGAGATGTCCTGGATCCGGATCGAGCGCGTGGACGAGGGGGGGCGGGACCGGCCCGAGCACCGCTTCCTCCCCATGCTCTGCCAGCACTGCGACAGCGCCCCCTGCGAGCCGGTCTGTCCGGTCTACGCCACCTACCACAACCCGGACGGCCTGAACGTCCAGGTCTACAACCGGTGCGTCGGCACCAAGTACTGCTCCAACAACTGTCCCTACAAGGTCCGCCGGTTCAACTGGTTCCCCGCGGCCTGGCCCGAGCCGCTCCATCTCCAGCTCAACCCGGACGTGACGGTCCGCACGATGGGCGTGATGGAGAAGTGCACCTTCTGCGTCCAGCGGATCGAGGGTGGCAAGCGGGCGGCCAAGGCGGAGGGGCGGCCGGTCCGGGACGGGGAGATCGTCCCCGCCTGCGCCCAGGCCTGCCCCACGCGGGCGATCATCTTCGGCGACCTGAAGGATGAGGCGAGCGAGGTCTCCAGGCGGGCCCGGGATCCGCGGCGGTATCGGGTCCTCGAGCACCTGAACACCCAGCCGGCCATCACCTACCTGAAGAAGATCGTCCCGGGGGCGCTGGAGGGCTAGGTGGCGCGACTCACCTACAGCCAGGTAGATCAGGACATCCTCCGGGCCATGGAGGCGCCCGGGTGGCGGTACTACGCCGTCTTCCTGGTGAACCTCCTGGTCCTGGCCTGGGGGATCTACGCCTGGCGGTACACGGTCGAGCGCGGCCTCGGAGTCTGGGGACTGAACCACCCGGTCATGTGGGCCATGGATATCACCAACTTCGTGTTCTGGGTGGGGATCGCCCACTCCGGGACCCTGATCTCGGCCGTCCTCTACCTCTTCCGGGTCCGGTGGCGGGCCAGCATCTACCGGACGGCCGAGGCGGTGACGGTCTTCGCGCTCTTCACCGCCGGCCTGTTCCCCCTGATCCACCTGGGGCGGCCCTGGTTCTTCTACTGGCTCCTGCCCTACCCCCAGGTGGGCGGCCTGTGGGTCAACTTCCGCTCGCCGCTCGTCTGGGACGTCTTCGCGGTGATGACCTACATGATCATCAGCGTCCTCTTCTTCTTCACCGGCCTGGTTCCCGACCTGGCCGTCGTCCGCAACCGGACCACGGGGTGGCGGCGCCGGATCTACGGCTTCCTCGCCCAGGGCTGGCAGGGGACCGACCGGCAGTGGCGCCACTACAAGGCGGCCTACCTGTTCCTGGCGGCGCTGGCGACGCCCCTGGTCATTTCGGTCCACAGCGTCGTCTCCTGGGACTTCGCCCAGTCCATCGTTCCCGGCTGGCACAGCACGATCTTCGCCCCGTACTTCGTCGCGGGGGCGATCCACTCGGGGCTGGCCATGGTGATCACCCTCCTGATCCCGCTCCGGCGGATCTTCCGCCTCGACGCCTATCTCACGCAGACCCATCTCGAGAACCTGGCCAAGCTCATCATCCTCACCGGCCTCATCGTGGGCTACGCCTACGTTGTCGAGTCCTACATCGCCTGGTACAGCAACAACGTTCCCGAGTGGCAGCGCTTCCTCTACCAGGTGACCGGCGAGTACGCGATTCCCTTCTGGATCATGATCCTGTTCAACTCGCTGGTCCCCCTCCTCTTCTTCGTCAAGCGCATCCGGACCAGCACCCCGTGGCTCTTCGGCATCGCGATTCTGATCAACATCGGGATGTGGTGCGAGCGGTTCGTGATCATCGTGACCGGGCTGGCCCACGAGTACGACCCGTACTCGTGGGGGCTGTTCATCCCCACCTGGGTGGATATCAGCATCACGGTGGGGAGCTTCGCCTGGTTTTTCCTCTGGTTCCTCCTCTTTGCCAAGCTCCTCCCCGTCGTCTCCATGGTGGAGGTGAAGGAGGAGTTGCCGCCGCCGGTGCGAGCCGCGCAGGGGGAGGCGTAGCGTGACCCGGCGTCCGCCAGGACTCGTGGGGACGTTTCTTTACCTGGACAGCCTGCTCGAGGCCATCGCGCTGTTGCGGGGCGCGGGGCACCGCGACCTGGCGGCCCTCTCGCCGGTCCCGCACCACGCCATTGACGAGGCGCTGGCCAAGGCGCCCAGTCCCGTGCGGTTCTTCACCCTCGTCGGCTGCGTGCTGGGAGCCATCACCGGCCTCGTCCTGACCATCGCCACCTCCCTCCATTACCCGCTCATCACCGGCGGGAAGCCCATCGTCTCGATCCCCCCGTTTCTCATCATCGTTTTCGAGCTGACGATCCTCTTCGGGGGCCTCCTCACGCTCGGGGGGATGCTCCTGAACGCCCGGTTGCCGCGCGTGCACATTCTCCCGGCCTACGATCCCCGCTTCTCGGAGGATCGGTTCGGCCTGTGGGTCCGCTGCGAGGAGAAGGATTTCGACGCGGTGAGCTCTCTGCTCCGGGGTGCGGGGGCAGAGGACGTGCACCGGGCGCAGAGGTAGCCGTGGCGCACGCCGCAACCGAAGGGAGAACGCTCGTCGCACGGGACCCCGGGGCGGGCGGGGGCCTGCCGCGCCCGGTTCCCCGCTCCCTGGTGGCGGCGCTGTGGGGCGGGGTGGCGCTCGGCGGGGGAGCGTGCGTCGGCGGCCTGTTCGTGGACGCGGGGCGAGCCTGGCAGATCTACCTGGTCAATTTCCTCTTCTGGAGTGGGCTGGCCCAGGGCGCGGTGGTGTTTGCGGCGATCTACCATGTGGTGGGCGCCCGGTGGGGGGCCGCGATCCGGCGCCTGGCCGAGGGGATGGCGGCCTTCCTTCCGGTAAGCCTCGTGCTCTTCCTGCCGCTCTACTTCGGCCTGGAGGTCTTTCTCGACCCGGTCCGGGAGATCAACCCGCAACGGGGGGCCTGGTTCGATCCCCGCTTCATCTTCGTCCGGGGGCTCCTCGGCCTCGGGTCGATGACGGTCCTCAGCCTGCTCTTCGTCTACTACGCGCTCCGCCCCGAGGTCGGGGGCGCCGTGGAGCGGGGCCTGCTGCCCCGGCGGTGGCCTTACGACTGGCTGGCCCAGGAGTGGCACGGGGAGGAGGTGGAGCGGCAGCGGGGCCGGCGGGGCATGGACGTCGTGGCGGCCGGGGTGCTGCTCGCCTACCCGATCACCTACAGCTTCATGGCGTTCGACCTGATCATGGCCCTGGACCCCTTCTGGTATTCCTCGCTCTTCGGCGGCTATTTCTTCATCAGCACGTTCTACCTCGGGCTGGCCGGGCTCGCCGTAGTGGCGGCGCTTGCCCGCTGGACCATCGGGCTCACCGCCATCACTCCCAGCCAGTTCGCCGACCTGGGCAAGCTCCTGTTCGGGTTCACCCTCACGTACGCGGCCATGCTCTGGTCCCAGTATATCGTCATCTGGTACGGGAACCTGCCGGAGGAGACCCACTTCGTGGTCGTTCGCCTCTGGGAGAGGCCCTGGGCGCCCCTCAGCTGGGCTGTGCTGGCCGCCACACTGCTCGTCCCGTTCGTCATCTTCCTGAGCCGGGGGGCCAAGCGCGTCCCGGGGATCATGCTGGCCGTGGGCGCGCTGGTCGCCGCCGGCCTGTGGCTCGAGCGGTACGTGCTGGTCGTCCCCTCGCTCTGGCACCACGAGACGGTCCCGTTCGGGTGGCTCGAGGCGGCCGTGACGGTCGGCTTCCTGGGGGCCGCGGGGCTGAGCTACGAGTTCTTCCTGCGGCACTTCCCCCTGGTCCCCGCGCCGGGGCCGGAGGCGCCCCACCCGTGAGGCAGAAGGGAGATTCCGTGAGGACGCTCGCGCGGGTCCTGGCCGGGGCCGCGGGGCTCCTGGTGCTCGGGGTGAGCCTCGCCCACGGCTGGCCGTGGAGCGACGATATGGACAAGCAGCCCTCAGTCCGGCCCCAGGAGGCGCCGCTGCTGCCGCCGCCGGGGACGGTCCCGAGGCAGGGCCAGGAGCCGCGGATGGACCGGGTGAGGGCCGGGGAGCGGCTGCGCAATCCGGTGGAGCCGACGCCGGCCTCCCTCGAGAACGGCAAGCGCCTCTTTCTCGTTTACTGCGCCCTCTGTCATGGGCCCGATGCCAAGGGCGGGGGGCCGGTCGCGGCGAAGTTTGTCCCCCCGCCCGACCTCACGCTGGAGCTGTTCCGGCAGCGGCCCGACGGGTTCATCTATGCCACGATCCGGGACGGCGGGGCCCTGATGCCGGCACAGGGCGAGGCCCTCGCGCCGCGCGAGCGGTGGGACGTGGTGAACTATCTTCGGAACTTGCAGCGGAAGGGAAAGTGAGGGAGGATCAGCATCGGCTCCCGACGCCCCGGCGGACAGGGCCTGGGGCACCCACGATCCCTGGGGCAGGCGTGTCCCAGTTTGCCGGCGGGCGTCCCCGTCGAGATGTTGGTCGGTTTCCATTGACCTGATCGTCCAGGACTCTCTCCCTTCTGGGGCAGGCGTGTCCCGCTCTCCAAGGGGAAGTCCAGCCCCCATCTCCCTTCCCCTGAGCCGTCTTGGCTGGAGAATCCAGGGCTTGCCGCCGGAGCGGTGACTTCGCTCCCGGTGGCATCCTCCTTGCCCGGCACCCGGGTTGTCGCGAGCCATGGGCGGGGTGCGCGGGGAGGGATTTCCGCTGCCAGGTACCCGGATCATGAGGCGGCCGAAGAGCGGTGAGGTCGTCAAGGTGGTGACGGAGGACGCCGGGCAGTCCCCGGACGTCCGGTATCAGGGTGGGCCCTCCCCGGAGGCTCTGGCGCGGCTCCGCATCGCCGAGGGGCTGGGAAAGGACTTCGGCTGCGATCCCGAGGCGGTCCGGGCGACCCTGGTCGGGATGGCACGGACGGCAGGGGGGGAACTGACGGTCGCCGTCAGCGGAGAGGAGATCATCGGGTTCGTGTTCTTCAGCCTCCCCCACCCGCAGAGCCGATGGGGCCGGCGGGCGCTCCCCGGGCTGTACGAGGTGGCGGCTCTGGAGGTCGCGCGTCCCCGGCGCGGGAACGGGATCGGCGCGGCCCTGCTCAGGACGGCCCTCGGCCCGCACTGGGACGAGCGGATCCTGCTGGCTTCGCTGGACCCCGAAGAGTGGGACACGCTGGGCAGCGGACGGTCGAAGAGCGGCTACCGGCGGATGCTCCTCTCTCTCTTCCGGCGAGCGGGCTTCGCCGAGTATCCCGTTTCGCTTGAGCCCGGGCTCAGCCATGACCCCGCAAGTCTGTTCCTGGTTCGGGTCGGGGCGCGGGTGGAGCGGGAACGCCTCCGGCAGTTCGGGGCCTCCCTGGAGGGAGTCGGGCCCCGCTCCCTGGTGGAGATCAACCGGCGTCCCCGCGAGGAGCGGGAGGCGATCTACCGGCGGCTCATCCCCGACGCGATCCTCGCCACCTTCGCCATCGATCCCCGCACCCTCACCGACGGCGCCGGCAACCGCCTGGTGGAGTTCGACTGTCCGCCGGACCAGGAGATGGTCTGGGTCGGGGTCCGGAGCCGGCCGGAGGACCGGGACCTCTGTTTCCTCCTGAAGCTCCAGGCGTCGGCGTTCCGGAACCTCGAGCTGGCCTTCGTCGTCATCGGCGACCCGCGGGCGGAGCGCTTCGACGTCGACCGCGACCCGGAGGGGCGGGAGAACCGCCTGGGGACCGCGGGACGGAATGTCCCCGAGGAGTTTCGGGCGATGCAGGCGGGGCTCGCGCCCGGGCAGACGCGACGGGGGCTGCGCCTGCTCCGCGAGGCCGTCCGGTTGGTGGAGGAGTTCGCCGCCTGGATGGGCGGTGACCGCGTGTTCCTGCACGCGATGTTTTACCACAATGCCATCCTGTACGAGCGCTACGGCTTCGGCTACGCGGCGGGGCGCGAGGAGATGGAGCGGATCCACCGGGAATTCCAGCCGGGAGGCGCCCTGTGCGCGCTCCTCGACGGCTCCACGCCATTTCGCCGGCCCGGGGCGGAGCGGAGCGTGCGGGGGCGGAGCTGGGCCATCCACGACGGGATCCTGGGGGAAGCGTGGCAGCCCCCCCGGATGGTCAAGCAGGTCGGGAAGGATGCGGGGGTCTGCACCTTCCCCGACGCCCTCTGGTAGGAGCCACCGTGACGGCGACAGGCGCTGGCCGCCGGACCTATCCCGCCTCCCGCGAGGCCGACGTGGTCCTCCGCGACGGCTCCACCGTCCACGTCCGGCCCATCCGCCCCGACGACGAGGAGCGCCTCCTGGCCTTCTTCCGCGGGCTGTCTCGGGATTCGCGGGCCCTCCGCTTCTTCTCCGCCACCAGCGACTACTTCCTCGCGGCGGAGGCGAAGCGGGAGGTCGCCGTGGACTACGTGCGCACCTTCGGGCTGGTCGCCATGATCGGCCCGGAGGAGCGGATCGTCGGCCATGCCCTCTACGTGGGAAAGGATGGGGATCGGGCCGAGGTGGCCTTTGCCGTCGCCGACGAGTACCAGGGGCGGGGACTGGGCACCATCCTCCTCGGTCACCTGGCCGAGGCCGCCGGGGCGAACGGGGTCCGGATCTTCGAGGCGGAGATGATCCCGGAGAACCACCGGATGCTCGATGTCTTCCGGGAATCCGGCTTCCCCGTCGAGGTCCGGGCCGGCGAGGGACGGCTGCACGCCACCTTCCCGACCTCCCTGACGGAGGAGGCGCGCGAGCACTTCGAGCAGCGCGACCGGATCGCCGCGGCGGGCGCGCTGAGGATCTTCTTCGCGCCCCGCGCCGTCGCGGTAATCGGGGCGTCGCGCCAGCGGGGGACGATCGGGGGCGAGCTCTTCCACAACCTCCTCCGCTTCGGTTTCGCGGGGCCCGTCTATCCGGTGAACCCCGCCGCGGAGGTCGTGCAGTGCGTGCCCGCGTATCCGAGCGTGGAGGCGATCCCGGGACCGGTGGACCTCGCGGTCATCGCGGTGCCGGCCGGTCGGGTCTTCCAGGCCGCGGAGGGGTGCGGGCGGAAGGGGGTCCGGGCGCTCGTGGTGATCTCCTCCGGCTTCGCGGAGACGGGGGCGGAAGGACGGGCGCGGCAGGCGGAACTGGTGCGGCTCTGCCGGGCGACCGGGATGCGCCTCATCGGGCCGAACTGCCTGGGGATCGTGAACACCGATCCCGCCGTCCGCCTCAACGCGACTTTTGCCCCGGAGGCGCCGCCGGCCGGCCGGGTCGGCTTCCTGTCCCAGAGCGGGGCCCTGGGGCTCGCGATCATGGAGTACGCCAGGGCGCTCGGCCTGGGGCTCTCCACCTTCGTCTCCGTCGGGAACAAGGCCGACATCTCTGCCAACGACTTCCTCTGCTACTGGGAGGCGGATCCCCGCACCGATGTGATCCTGCTCTACCTCGAATCCTTCGGCAACCCGCGGAAGTTCTCCCGGATCGCCCGGCGCGTGGCCCGGGTGAAGCCGATCGTCGCCGTCAAGAGCGGCCGCTCGCCGGCCGGGGTCCGGGCCACCTCCTCCCACACGGGCGCGCTGCTCGCAGCCTCCGACGTCACGGCGGACGCCCTGTTCCGGCAGGCCGGGGTGATCCGGACCGACACCCTGGAGGAGATGTTCGACGTGGCCTCTCTCCTCGCGCACCAGCCGCTGCCGAAGGGCCGCCGCGTCGGCATCATCACGAACGCGGGTGGGCCGGCGATCCTGTGCGCGGACGCCTGCGAGGGGGAGGGGCTGGAGGTCCCCGTCCTCGAGGAGGAGACCCAGGCCCGGCTCCGCCGCCTCCTGCCTCCGGAGGCGAGCGTGGGCAATCCCGTGGACATGATCGCCTCGGCGACGGGCGAGCACTACGGGGAGACGTTGCGCATCGTTGCTGCCGACCCGAGCGTGGACGCGCTCATCGTCATCTTCATCCAGCCGCTCACCACCCGGGCGGAGGACGCGGCCCGGGCGATCCTCGACGCGATGGGGGCGCTCGGGGGCAGCAAGCCGGTGCTGACCGTCTTCATGTCGGCGCGCGGGTTCCCGGAGGTCCTGCAGACGGCGCAGCTGCGCGTGCCGTCCTACGCCTTCCCCGAGGCGGCCGCCATCGCGTTAGCCCGCGCCGCCCGGTACGGCGAGTGGCGCGAGCGGCCCGCGAGCGCTCCGCCCCACCTGGAAGGCCTCCGGCGCGACGAGGCCGCGGCGCTCGTGGCGGCGGCGCTGCAGCGCGGAGAGGGGTGGCTCACGCCGGACGAGGTGGCCGGACTCCTTGGCTGCTACGGGCTCCCCGCGGTTCCCCAGCGCGTCGTGGGGACTCCCGAGGAGGCGGGGGAGGCGGCACGGGAGATCGGCGGGAAGGTGGCGCTGAAGGCCATCGCCCCCGGGCTCGTGCACAAGACCGACCTCGGAGGCGTCGGCCTCAACCTCGAGGGCCCGGAGGAGGTCCGGCGGGCTGCGGAGGGGATGGGGGCCCTTCTGGCCTCCAAGGGGCACCCGCTGACGGGCTTCCTGGTCCAGCGGATGGTCCCGGAAGGGGTGGAGATGCTCGTGGGGGTCGTCCACGATCCCCAGTTCGGTCCGGTGGTTGCCTGTGGCGCGGGGGGCGTCCTGGTCGAGCTCCTCCGGGACGTGTCGGTCCGCCTCGCCCCCCTCACGTCGGAGGATGCGTCGGAGATGATCCGGAGCCTGAAGACGGTCTCCCTCCTCACCGGGTTCCGGGGGGCGCCGCCGGGGGATATCCAGGCCCTGGAGGACGCGCTGCTCCGGGTGAGCGCGCTGGCCGATGATCTACCCCAGGTCGCCGAACTGGATTTGAACCCGATCCGGATCCACCCGAAGGGCGCCGCCATCGTGGATGCCCGGGTCCGGGCGAAGCCCTTCGAGGTCCCGCCGCTTTTCGCCAGGGACGGGTAGTTTGTAAGACCGTTCCTCTCGGTCCCGCGGGAGCCAGCGAACGCCGGGGGTCCGGGCCGGGTGGCCATCCGGAGCTCCAGTCGGTGGACACCGGGTGGCATGCCGGCAGAACCCGTTTGCCGAGGGCTATCCTGGTGGGAGAAGCAGGTGACCAGCAGCACCGAGTGCACCCAGGTGGGGCGGGAGTGTCCCAGGTGGTGCCGTGTTTCCCCAGGTGGTCCTGCCACGGTCGCTTCCCCCGGGCCCCTGTTCCCATCTCAAGGAGTGTGTTTTTAGCGAGTTGGAGCGGGGTGGGGCGAAGGGCAGGGCTGGCAGCATTCTTGCCTAGGTTTGCCTGGACGGAGGCTTTGATGCCGCGAGGAAGGATCGGACCGGTGATGGCTCTCGTCGCGGTCGCAGTGACTGCGGGACTGGGGATCTGCCTGTTGGATGCGAATGACATCGCCTCGGGGGACCTTTGCCTCTCCTCCTTCGCCACAGCGAGCAATTTTCTCCTCGCGATCCCGCTGGCCATGACGGGCCGCTTCAGACCCGGGTTTGTGCTAGCTTACCACCGCTATCTTCCGGATCTGCCCGCCCCACCCCCCAAAGCCTGATCCCCTCCCTTGCGTGGGCGCCCCGCCTGGAGTCTGGCGGGGATGCAGCGGACGACCGCGTAAAGTAAGGAGTCTCATAGTGCGCGCATTGATTCGAAGAGAACTCGCCTTGGTAATGCTAGCCCTCTGGACGGCGGGGAGTTCGGAGGCCGAGGAGGGGTGGACGAAACAGGACCGCCAGGGGCCCGTCTCGGTTGCCATCACGCTGACGGCGCCCGCGGAGGCAGGAGCTCCGGTCAAGGCCAAGGTCGTGCTCGACACGCACTCGGTCCCTCTCGACGGGATCAAGTTCGAAGAGGCGGTCGTCCTGCGTACGCCTGATGGCACCGACATTGCCCCGACAGCCGTCGAGCAGGCGACCGGGAGCGGCCACCACCGAGAGGCCGTCCTGCTCTTCCCATCCCTTGCGCCTGCGGGAGAGGTCCGGCTTATTGTCAAGAATGTCGGCGGCGTGGCGGAGCGCAGCTTCTCCTGGGAGCTGCCGCCCGCGCGCTAGGGGGGACCGTCCCATGCACGGCGAAGCCATCGCCTACGGCTACGGCTTCTGGTCGCTGGTGGTTGTGAACGCAGCGCTCTTCGTCCTGTTGGCCCTGTCCTTCCTGGCGCCGGTCCAGCGGCGCGAGTGGCGCTCCCTGGGGATCTTCACCGCGTTCGTCGTGGCGCTGTTCACGGAGATGTACGGGTTCCCGCTCACCATCTACCTCCTGACCGCGTTCCTCGGGAGCCGCTACCCGGCGCTGAACCCCTTCTCGCACGCCTCGGGACACCTCTGGGTCACCTGGCTCGGGGGCGGGGCCTGGATGTCGGTTCTGATCCACTTCATCTCGAACACGCTCATGGGAGGTGGGCTGCTCCTCATGTGGGCCGGGTGGCGGAGGATCCACCAGGGCCGGGGGGAGCTTGTTACCGATGGCGTCTACGCCTGGGTGCGCCACCCCCAGTACGCCGGGTTGTTCCTGATCACGGTCGGCATGCTGGTGCAGTGGCCTACGATCGTCACTGTCGCGACGTGGCCGGTCCTGCTCACGGTCTACTCCCGCCTCGCGCGCCGCGAGGAGCGGGAGGCAGAAGCCCAGTACGGTGAGGCGTACCGGACGTATCGGGAACGGGTGCCGATGTTCGTCCCCCGCCTCGGGCCCGCGGCTGAACCCCGCTGGAGCGAGCGATGAGTCGGCCGGATGGCAGCAGCCGGCGAAACCCGTGGTCTCCTATGAAACGCAGGGAGTCGAAAAGGTCCCCGTGAAGGGGGAATTACGATGGAAGAGTTCTTCAGAAACTACGGGGTCTGGATTCTCCTGGGCGTTGTTTTCTTCGCTTTGCACCGGTTCGGAATGGGGTGCGGTGGCGGCCATCGGCACGGCTCGCGGCGCGATGAGGAGCCCGCCAAGCGGGACGAGAGGAAGGAGTCCGTCCATTCGGGCCATTGAGAGGAAGCCCATGGAGTGGAGTGGGGGTGGGTGCTGAGCGTGGGGCGGTAACCCGGAGCATGAAACTGGCTCCGTTCTCGGGAGGCCTATCATGACAAAGGATCTGGTTTGCGGGATGAATGTGGATGAGAAGAAGGCCGCAGCGACAGCGGTCTACGGTGGCAAGACCTACTATTTCTGCTCGGCGGCCTGCAAGGCGACCTTTGAGAAGGCGCCGGCCAAGTACGTTAAGGCCTGAGCGGGAGGGTGCGATGGCAGGAATCAGGCAGCGGGTGATGGTTTTTGTGGCGGCGTGGTTCGCCCCCGGGACGGCATTGGCCCAGGAGCGGCCCTACGAGTGGTGGTGGGGGGGACACCCGATGGGGTGGATGTGGGGCGCCTGGGGGATCGGGATGATGCTGGTCATGCTGGCGTTCTGGGGGTTGGTGATCGTGGGGGTCGTGCTCGGCATCCGCTGGCTGGTGAGCCAGGGGAAGGGGTCGCGGTCCGATTCGGCGCTCGATATCCTCCGCCAGCGGTACGCGCGCGGCGAGGTGAATAAGGACGAGTTTGAGGCAAAGAAGCGGGATCTGAGCTAATCCCCTACCGAGAGGAGAACGAAGATGAACGTTCGGAAGACGGTGATTGTCGCGGTGGTGGCGGCGCTGGCGGTGGCCCCGGTGTTTGCGCTGGCCCAGGTGAGTCCGGGTCGGGAAATGGGGCCGGGGACGCGCGGCGGGATGGGCCCTGGCGGCGGCCCCATGATGCAGATGCAGGGGATGATGCAGCAGATGCAGGGCATGATGCAGCAGATGGCGGAGATGATGCAGGGCGGCCAGATGGCCCCGGAGCAGATGAAGCGGATGGGCGAGCTCATGGGCCAGATGAGCGGGATGATGAGCGGGATGCAGGGCATGATGGGCGGCACGGGCCCAGGGGGAGGCGGGCAGCAGCAGATGATGGGGCAGATGTCCCAGATGATGCAGCAGATGGCCGAGATGCAGAAGCGCATGGCGGAGATGATGGGGGCGCCCCAGCCAGAGAAGAAGTAGGGCGGCTGTAGTGCGGGGCGACGCGGGACCGCCTTCCCGGCCGGGCCGGCCTCATTGCGTGGTTGCGGCCGGCCCGAGGGAGCGGTGATGAGCCAATTGCTACAACCGGTTGGGAAGGGGCAGACACCAGCACTGGACGGTCAGACGGGGAGGGTGAGGTCATGCATCCGCTCAACTGGAAACTGATGATGTGGTCGTTCGGGCTCTTCGCCGCCGCGATCTTCGTGAGCTGCGTGGTGTACGGACTGCTGGTTCCCAAGGAATTCCATGCAGCTCAGCTTCTGGAGATGGTGCTCCCCGGCTTCGGGTGGCTGAGCGTCGGGAGCTTCCTGCTGGGCCTCGGGGAGAGCTTCCTTTACGGTGCCTACACGGGGCTCATCTTTGTGCCCATCTACAACTTCGTCCTCCGGCGGTGTGCATGACCAAGGTTCCGAGGAGGAAGGGCCCGCCGTGATAAGGGGGCTGGTCTGCCGGATCTCGCTGGAGGAGGAAGAGCCCAAGGGGTGGCCAGGGTTCAGGAGAGGATCCCCTTCTGTCTGAGGAGCTTGGATCCGCCTTCGTCAACCTCGGACAGGACCACTCCCGGCGGCGGGATTTGGCTCCCCGCGCCTACCTCCAGGAGTAGAGCGAGGCGATGCTCCGACTTCCGGATCGTCTGCGTTTCCTGCAGCAGCAAGCTTCCGCAAGGGACCGCGAAGGCGCCCTCCCGCAGCCGCCGCTACGATGATGCGGGAGGAGAAAGCCCGAAGGGAGCCGTCGAAGTCATGGTGCGCCGAATCGGGGCGGAGGGGACCCTATGAGTGGCGAGCCGTTGGCCGAATCGTTCTATGCTTATCTCGCCCTGAGCTCAGCGCTCGTCGCCGTCTGGCTCATCCTCTATGCGCTCAGAACCAACATCCGCCAGGAGATGGTCCGGGTCAGCCTCGGGACCATGTTTCTCGGGCTGACCGAGCCGCTCTTCGTCCCCGAGTACTGGAACCCGCCGACGCTCTGGGACCTGGCCCGAAGGACGGGATTCGACCTGGAGAGCCTGCTCTTCTCCTTCGCCATCGGGGGGATCGCGTTTGCCGCCTATAACGTCCTCTTCCGGGTGGCACCGTCCGAGAGCATGGCCCACGAGCGAGGCCATCCCCGGCACCGGTATCACGTGCTCGCCATTCTCTCGGCCCCTGCGCTGTTCGTGATCCTCGCGGCGCTCACGAGTCTCAACCCGATCTATGCGGCGGCGATCGGCCTGGTGGGCGGGTTCCTCGCGACCCTCTACTGCCGGCCCGATCTCTGGCTCAAGATGGTCGTGAGCGGGGTGTTGTTCTTCCTCCTCTACTTCATCGTCTTCGCCTTCTTCAACCTCGCGTTCCCGGGCTACGTCGCGGCGGTCTGGAACCTGAAGGCGGTCTCGGGGTTCCTGGCGTGGGGCGTGCCCCTGGAAGAACTGATGTTCGCCTTTACGTTTGGACTCTATTGGTCGAGCATGTACGAACACGTCACCTGGCGACGGAACCGCTTCCTCGGGCCTGTGTCGGAAACACCGCATGCTGCTGCCACAAGGAGCGAACCGTGAAGGTGGCGGAGAAGACGCGATGATTCCCAATCCCGCAGCGCCAGAGAGGCGAGCATGGTGGAGAGCAGGTGCGAGCTTGTGTCGTGCGATTGCGGTAAACCCGCACGGAGGGCGTGAAACGACGGGTGGCGATCCTGGTGGTGGTAGGCGTTCTGCTGGCTAGCGGACCGCGAGACCGTAACTGCAGGAGGCCATAATGCTGTACGTGGTCGAGACAAGCAAGGATGTGGACACGGCGGCACGGGACCTCGAGGCGGCGGTGAAGCGGAACAAGTTCGGGGTTCTCCACGTGCACAACCTTCAGCAGACGCTGAAGGACAAAGGGGTTGATTTCCCGAACGCCTGCAAGATCCTCGAGGTGTGTAATCCTCAGCGGGCGATGGAGGTCCTCACGCGAAACATGGGCGTGAACATGGCGCTCCCTTGCCGGATTTCCGTGTACCGGGAGAAGGGCAAGACGAAAATCGGCATGGTCCGGCCTACCGCCCTCCTGGCCCTCTTCCCCGGCAGCGAAGCCCTGAAGGGCGTCGCTGAGGAGGTGGAGCGCGAAACCATCAAAATGATCGATGAGGCAAAGTAGGCGGGGAGGAGGACGCGATGGAGGAGAAGGGCTTTACGCTCACCCTTGAGCTTGAGAAAGGCTACGAGTTTCGGGTAGACTTCCACCAGCCCGGGATCCCCTCCCTGCTCATGGATGAGCCGCCTCCGCTGGGGGAGGACCACGGTCCGAATGCCTCCAGGATCCTGGCGGCGGCGGTGGGGAACTGTCTCAGCGCCAGCGCGCTCTTCTGCCTCCGCAAGGCCCGGATCCCCGTGATGGGGATGCGGACCACCGTTCAGGCGTCTTTCCTGCGGAACCCGCAGGGGCGGCTCCGGATTGGCGGGATCGAGGTGAAGATCCAGCCCGAGGTCGCCCCGGAGGATCGGGACCGGATGGGCCGCTGTATGGAGCTCTTCGAGGAGTTTTGCGTGGTGACGCAGAGCGTGCGGCACGGAATCGAGGTGAGGATCGACGTGCAGCCCGCCTCGGCCTAAGCGGCGAGGGAGCAGGAGGTCATGCTGTCGGAGCGGGATCGGCGGGGGATTCAGGATCGTCTGAAGCAAATGGAGGGCCCCGTCAAGCTGGTGAACTTCACCCAGGAGCTGGAGTGCCCGACCTGCCGGGAGACGGGGCAGCTCCTCCAGGAACTGAGCGGGCTGTCGGAGAAGCTCTCCCTCGAGGTCTACAACTTTCAGCTCGACAAGCAGCAGGTCTCCCAGTACCAGATCGACAAGATCCCGGCGACGGTGGTCGCGGGGGTGAAGGACTACGGCATCCGCTTCTACGGGCTGCCCGCGGGGTACGAGTTCGCCACGCTGCTGGAGGACATCCTGGCCGTCTCCCGTGGGAAGTCGGCGTTGAGCCCGGCCACGATCGAGCGGCTCCGGACCCTCGACCGGCCCCTGCACCTCCAGGTCTTCGTGACTCCCACCTGACCCTACTGCCCGGCCGCGGTGCGGCTGGCGCACGCCTTTGCGCTGGAGAGCGACCTGATCCGGGCCGACATGGTGGAGGCCACGGAGTTCCCCCATCTCGTGCAACGGTACGGCGTGCGGGGCGTCCCCAGGACGGTGGTGAACGAGGCCGGGTTCATCGACGGCGCCCTGCCTGAGGAGGCCTATCTGGCCCGCGTGCTGGAGGGTGCGGGCCGGTCACACAACTCTCAGTGAGGAGGGAGAAGATGGCCTGGTTGCGAAAACAGGAGTGGCCCTGGTGGCAGACGGGCCTGCTGCTCGGGCTGCTCAACACGGCCGCCTTCTATACGGCCGACTACTACCTCTCCGTTTCGACTACGTTCTCCCGGGCCGCGGGGATGGTGGTGGGGATCGCCGCGCCTGCCCACGTGGCGGCGAACCCCTACTGGCAGATGGTCAAACCAATCGTGGACTGGCAGTTCATGCTGGTCCTTGGGATTCCGATCGGGGCCTACCTGGCCGCCCGCCTGAGCCAGCGGGCGGTCACGTTCAGCACGCAGCTCCCGGAGGTCTGGGTGAACCGGTTCGGGACGAGCCCGGCGCGCCGGTGGACGCTGGGAATTCTCGGTGGGGTACTCGTCGGCTTCGGCGCCCGGCTGGCAGACGGCTGAACGAGCGGGCACGGGCTCAGTGGGGGCCTGCAGCTCGCGGTGAGTAGCTGGATCTTCCTCGCCGCCATGATGGTCTCCGGGATCATCGCGGGGCGGCTCATCTTCCGGAGGGCATAGCCATGGGACCACTGGAGATCACGGGCACGGCCCGGCTTCTCCTGGGGCTCGGCACCGGGATCCTCTTCGGGTTCATCCTGCAGAAGGGGCAGGTGACCAAGTACCAGAAGATCGTGGCCTTCTTCCGCCTCACCGACCTGACCGTCCTCAAGGTGATGATCGGGGGCATCCTGGCGGGGATGGTGGGGGTCTACCTGCTCTACGACCTGGGGCTCGTGCGCCTGCACATCAAGCCGATCCTCCTCGGCGCGAACATCCTCGGGGGCCTCATCTTCGGCGTCGGGATGCTCCTCCTCGGGTTCTGACCCGGCACCTGCGCCGGCGCCTTCGGGGAAGGGCGCATGGACGGGTTGTTCCGGGGCATCCTGGGGATCCTCCTGGGCGCCGGGCTCTATTCAGAAGTCTACCCCCTCATCCAGGGGAACCTGGTCACGGTCGGCGCCTACGGGAAGCTGACCTTTCCGGCGCTCGCGGGGGTGAATCACTGGACGGTGATCCTCCCCCTGGGCATCCTCGGTGGGGGGTTTCTCCTCTGGCTCGACCGGAAGGGGGTGTGAGTTGCGCAGGAGCGGTCGCCAGGGCCATGCTGTCCTGACGGTGGAGGGAACCGGCCCACCCTCACCTACCAGCACCGGCCGGGGGAGGAGTTTGCCGTCCACCGGGTCGTGCGGCGAGTGACGTTCCGCAAGTAGCCGCATCCGCGCCCTTGGCCTGGCCGGCCCGCGTTCCGATCTGGGCGGAGCCGCTCGGTCCCGGGTCCTGGCGAGGGGCCACCACAGGGGTGCCCCGACGGCAGGGGCCAGGGGGTCCCACCCGGGGCGCCCGTGTCCCAGCGCGGGCGCGCGGGCTCTTCCTAACCGGCTGAATTCTCATGGCGCCGCGCTGGCATCCCGGTTGCTCTCCGACCCCGGCGGGCCCTGCCTCCTCGCATCCGCCCGTGCGTGACCTTACCGGGGTGAGCCAGGTGGAGGGACCGGAGGGAAGCATATGGATCGGCGGCGGCTGCGACGGATCGTGAAGGGGCTCCTGCTGGCCGGAGGGCTCGTGGCCCTGGCCGGCGCCGGGGCGCTCTTCCTGCTCCGCCCGACACCGGTCACCGTGGCGGAAGTGGCCCTCCGTGAGATCGCTCCGGCGGTCCAGGGCGTGGGGACGGTCGAGGCGAAGGTCGTCGTCCAGGTCGGGGCGAAGATCACCGGGCGGGTCGTGGCCGTCCTGGTTGACCAGGGGGACACGGTGCGGCCCGGCCAAGTTCTGGCCCGCCTGCAAGATGCGGAGCACGTCGCCCAGGTCGAGCAGGCGGAGGCGACCCTCCGGCGGGCGCGCCTCGGCGTCGCCGCCCAGGAGGCTGCGTTGCGGAAGGCCCGAGCGGCCCTGGAGGCGGCCGCGGCGGCCGTCTCCCGCGTTCGGGCGACCGAGTCCCTGGCTCGCGTTAACGCGGAGCGCTGGCGCCAGCTCCACGCGGAGGGTGGGGTGGCGCGGGCGGACATGGACGCCCGGGTCACGGAGGCCGCCGCCGCTGCCGATGAGCTGAAGAACGCGGAGGCCCAGCGCGAGGCGGCCGTCGCGGAGGTGGCGGTGCTCCAGGCTGCCCTCGATATGGTGGAGCACGACATCCGGGCCGCGGAGGCGGCGCTGGCCACGGCCCGGGCACGGCAGGCCGACACTGTGGTCGTCAGTCCCCTCGACGGGTATGTGGTCAGCCGGGACCTGGAACCGGGCGCCACAGTGAATCCCGGGACCCCCATCCTCAAGATCGCTGACCCGCGCACGGCCTGGGTGACCGTGAACGTGGACGAGCGGGAAACTGGCGGCATCGCCGTCGGCGATCCCGCGGAGATCGCGCTCCGCTCCCTGGCCGGCCGGACGCTCCGCGGCCGCATCGCGAGGATCCGGCGCGAAAGTGACCGGGTCACCGAGCAGCTGGCGGTGGATCTGACCTTCGAGGAGCGGCCGCCGCGGCTGATCCTCGGGGAGCAGGCCGAGGCCACGATCCGGCCCGGGGCCACGAGACGGGTGGTGGCCCTCCCCCTGGCCGCCCTCGTGCGGACGCCCGATGGGCCCGGCGCCTGGACGGTTGTGGATGGCCGCCTCCGCTTCCGGGCGGCGCGGCTAGGGGTGGCCGACCCGGCCGGGTGGATCGAGGTGGTGGAGGGGTTCCACCCGGGCGAGCAGGTCGTGGTCGCGCCCGGCCGCCTGGCCGACCCGGCGAACGAGGGGCGGCGCGTCGTGGCGACCTCGCGGGACGGGAGAACGGCCGGAGCGGGGGAGCGGCCGTGAACCTTGCCATCCGGGACATCCAATACCGCCTGGGCCGCTTCCTCCTGACCGCGCTCGGCCTTGGCCTCCTGCTGGCCACCGTCATGGCGATGGGTGGTATCTACCGAGGGATGGTGGAGGACGCGCTCAGCATCGTGCGGACCCCGGGTGCCGATCTGTGGGTTGTCCAGAAGGACACCAATGGCCCCTTCGCTGAGACCTCGCGCATCCCGGAGGACGTCTACCGGATCATCCGCGCTGTTCCCGGCGTTCGGGAGGCCAGCCCGATCGCCTTCCAGTCGCTCCAGCTCCGGGTGGGGCCGAAGCTGTTCCGGGTGCAGCTCGTCGGCCACCGGCCCGGGGGCCTGGGAGCGCCCCCCGCGGTGGTGGCCGGCCGGCCGATCGTCCGCAGCCGGTACGAGATGCTGATTGACCGGAAGGCCGGCATCCCGCTGGGGACCGAGATCGAGATCGGCCGGATGACGTTGACCGTCGTCGGCCTGACCGAAGGGATCGTGTCGAACGCGGGCGACCCCGCTGCCTTTGTCTCGCTTCAGGATGCCCAGGAAATCCAGTTCCTGAAGGCCGACGAGGCCATCCGGAACGACCGGGCCCGGCTGGAGGCGGACCTTCATGCGGTGCCGGCCCTCGCCACGGTCCCCGCCCCGGCGCTCGCGCCGATCCTCCAGGACACCCATCTGGCCAACGCCATCCTGGTGCGGCTGGAGCCCTGGGCTGACCCGGGGGAGGTGACGCAGCGGATCGAGCGCTGGAATCACTACCGGGCCATGACCACGGCGGAGCAGGAGGAGGTGCTGGCCAAGAGCGTCATCGAGCGGGCGCGCCAGCAGATCCTGCTCTTCCGGATCATCCTGCTGGCGGTCTCGACCGTCATCATCGCGCTCATTATCTACACGATGACGATGGAGAAGACCCGGGACATCGCCACCCTCAAGGTCATCGGAGCCCCGGACTGGAAGATCGGCAGCCTCATCCTTCAGGAGTCCCTCACGCTGGGCCTGCTGGGGTTCGGGCTGGGGGCGATCCTCATCGGGCTCGCCGCCGACTACTTCCCCCGGCGCGTCGCCATCTTGCCGTTCGATCAGTACATCCTGCTGGGGATCGTGGTGGGGATCTGCGTCCTCGCGAGCGTGCTCGGGATCCGCCGAGCCCTGAGCGTGGACCCGACCACAGCCCTGGGCGGGGGCGCGTGATGCCGGCGATCGTCGCGGACGGCCTCACGAAGGTCTTCGGCCGGAGGGAGACCGAGGTCATTGCGCTCCGGGACGCCAGCATCGCTGTCGAGCCGGGGGAGCTGGTGGCCCTGATGGGGCCCAGTGGATCCGGGAAAACGACCCTGCTCCGGGCGATCTCGCTGATCGACCCGCCGACCCGGGGGCACATCACCATCGCCGGGAATCCGGTCTACGACGACCAGCGGGTCCTCACCGACGACCGGCGCCTACGGCGGGAGCGGATGGGGATCATCTTCCAGGCCTACAATCTGATTCCCTTTCTCACGGCCGTGGAGAACGTGGCCCTGGTCCTCTCCCTGAACGGCGTGCCAGCGCGCGAGGCGGTCCGGCGGGCGCGAGAGCTGCTGGAGCGCCTGGGCCTCGGCCACCGGGCCGACATTCACCCCGCCACCCTGTCCGGCGGGGAACAGCAGCGGCTGGCCGTCGCCCGCGCTGTGGTCAACGACCCGGCGGTGCTCCTCGCGGACGAGCCGACCGCCTCCCTGGATACGGAGCGAGGCACGGCGGTAATGGAGTTGCTGCGGCGGCTGGGACGGGAGCGCCGGGCTGCGGTGATCGTCGTGACCCACGACGAGCGGATGATCGAGGGGTTTGACCGCGTGTACCACATGATCGACGGCCGGATTACCGCTGGCCGGTGAACCCGGGCAAGGGAGGGAGGAGATCATGGACAAGACGAAGCTGCTCGAGGGACTGAACCGGGACCTGGCGGACGAGCTGGGGACGGTCTGCCGGTACATCCAGCAGGCGGCCATGGCCGTCGGCCTGGCGGGGCACGAGGTCCGGGAGTTCGTGAAGGCGGAGGTCACCGACGAGGTGAACCACGCCCTCTTCCTGGCGGACAAGATCGTGGCCCTGGGGGGGACGCCGGCGGTCAAGCCGGCCCCCTTCAAGGAGCTGAAGGACCCGACGGCGATGCTGAAGCACGACCTGGAGCTGGAGCGACAGGCGATCAAAAGTTACACCGAGCGGGCCGGCCAGGCCGAGGCCGCGGGGGAGATCGGCCTGAAGGTCCGGCTGGAGGAGATCCTTTCCGACGAGACCGACCACGCCGAGGAGATCGTGCGGCTGCTCGGCGGTCGCGGCGCCGACTAGCGGGGGCGACCGGCGGGGCCGCCGGGAGGAGCGGTCATGGAGGAGAACGAGCATCCCAAGGGTGCCCTGCTCTTCATGCTGATCTACCTGCTGCTGCTCGCGGGGCTCTGGCTCAACGCGTATCTCCGGCTCTGGGGGGGGTGAGGGGTGATGAGACGTCCGGGCACCGTCTACCTGTACGAGCTCGCCTGGATCTTGCCGAGCATCGCCATTCCGGTCGGGATGCTCGCCGCGCTCATCGTGACGGCCTTTGGCGCGGGGATCCACGTCCCCGGGGAGGAGGGGCGGGTGGAGCCGGCGCAACTCGCCACCACGGCCCCCTTCGACCAACCGGGGGTCGTGGAGGTCGCGCCCGGGCGGTACGAGGTCCGAATGGTGGCCGGCATCTGGTCCTTCGCGCCCAGCGAAATCCGTGTGCCCGCCGGCTCCACGGTCACCTTCGTGGCGACGAGCCGGGACGTGGTGCACGGGCTCTTCATCCCCCGGGCCAATGTCAACGTGATGCTCCTCCCCGGCCAGGTGTCCCGGGTCACGGCCCGCTTCACCCGGCCTGGGGAGTACCCGTTCCTCTGCCACGAGTACTGCGGGATCGCCCATCACACCATGTGGGGCAAGGTCGTCGTCGAGCCGCGGTCGTGAGGCCGCGGGCGGACGGAGCGGAGCCATGATGACCTCTGACAACCGCCTGGCGGGGGCCTACCTGGCCGTCGCGCTCGTCGCCCTGTTCGGCGGCGTGGTGACCGGGCTGTTTCAGGCCCTCGAGCACGCCGGCCTCGACCTCTATCCCCGGCTCGCGCCGGTCATCCAGTCCTACTACCACGGCCTGAGCCTCCACGGGGTCCTGAACGTCCTGGTCTGGACGACCTTCTTCATCTGCGGGTTCCTGCCGTTTATGACCGCCCGGGCGCTCGGGATGCCCCTGGTGGGCCGGCCGCTCGCCTGGGCAACTTTCTGGCTCATGACCGGGGGGCTCGTCCTCGCCGCGGTCCCCCTGGTGGGGAACGCGGCAACGGTCCTCTTCACCTTCTACCCCCCCATGCGGGCCCACTGGGCTTTCTACGTCGGGCTGACGGTGGTCGTCGTCGGCACCTGGTTGGTCACCCTGAACCTGGTCCTCACCTACCGGGCCTGGCGGGCGAAAAACCCCGGGACGCGGACTCCCCTGGCGGCCTTCATGTCGCTGGTGACCTTTGCCATGTGGACGATCGCCTCCCTGGGGTTGGCGGCCGAGATGGCTTTCATGTTGATCCCGTGGTCCCTGGGGCTCCTCGGCGGGACCGACGCGCTCTTGGCGCGGGTCCTCTTCTGGTTCACCGGGCACCCGATCGTCTACTTCTGGCTGCTCCCGGCCTACGTCTCGTGGTACACGCTCGTCCCGCGGCAGGCGGGGGGCCGCCTCTTCAGCGACCCGCTGGCCCGGGTGTCGTTCATCCTGTTCCTCGTCCTCTCGACGCCGCTCGGCTTCCACCACCAGTTCACGGACCCGGGCATCCACCAGGGGTGGAAGCTTCTCCACGCCTTCCTCACCTTCGTGGTCTTCTTCCCGAGTCTCCTCACCTTCTTCAACGTGGTGGCGTCCCTGGAGAGCGGCGCGCGGGCGCGGGGCGGGAAGGGCTGGGTCGCCTGGTTCGGGAAGCTCCCCTGGGGCGACCCCTCGCTGGCGGCGCAGGTCCTGGCGATGCTGCTCTTCACCTTCGGCGGCGTGGGCGGGCTCATCAACGCCTCCTTCAACGTCAACCTGGTCGTGCACAACACCGCCTGGATCCCGGGGCACCTCCACCTGACGGTGGGCACCGCCGTCACCTTGACCTTCATGGGCATCACCTACTGGCTGGTCCCGGTCCTGTGCGGCCGCGCCCTCTGGAGCCGGCGGCTGGCCCTGGCCCAGGCGTGGCTCTGGTTCGGCGGCATGGTGGTTTTCTCCAACGCCCTGCACCGCCTCGGGCTGATGGGGGCCCCGCGCCGCACCATGCTCGGCGCCGCCCCCTATCTGCAGCCCGAGTGGAAAGCGGTGCTCCCCCTGGTGGGGATCGGCGGGACCATCCTCTTCGTGAGCGCCCTGCTGTACTTCCTCAACCTCGCGCTGACGCTCGTGGCCTCGCGCGAGCCGGCGCCCGCCATGCCCGCGTTCGCGGAGGCGCTCTCCGGCCCGGAGCATGCGCCGGCGATCCTCGACCGGTGGCGCCCGTGGCTCGCCCTCGCCGCACTGCTCATCGCGATCGCCTACGGCCCCGTGCTCGTCCGCCTGGTGGCCGCGACGCCGCTCACCACGCCGGGCTTCCGGGTGTGGTGAGCGGGCCGGTGGATGACGGGCCGGCAGCGGAGCCAGCGGGGCCGGTGCAGGGGGAGGGTCCCACGACCGGGGGCCGCTTTGAGCTGCGCAAGCGCTACTTCGGGATCCTGGCGGGGCCGGTCGCATTCCTCCTTGTGTTGCTCTGGCCGCTGGCAGGCCTCAGCCGGGAGGCCCATCTCCTGGCGGCGGTCTTCGCCTGGGCGATCGTGTACTGGGTCACCGAGGCCGTGCCCGTCGCGGTGACCGCCATCCTCGCCTCGGTCCTCTCCATCGCCGCCGGCATCGCCCCGGCGCGGACCGTGCTGGCCGCGTACGGGGATCCGATCCTTTTCCTGTTCATCGGGAGCTTCATCCTCGCCGAGGCGATGCACGGGAGCGGCCTCGACCGGCGCCTCGCGTTCGCGTTGCTGCGCTACCCCTGGGCGACCCGCACGCCGGGGCGCCTCCTGGCCACGATCGGGGTGGTCACCTGGTCGGTGTCGCTGTGGGTGAGCAACACGGCGACGACGGCGATGATGCTGCCCGTCGGGGTCGGCATCCTCCGGGGCCTCGGGGCGGTCGGCGATCCGGTGCGGAGCCGGTTCCCGATCGGCTTCCTGCTGATGCTCACCTGGTCGTCCTCCGTCGCCGTCGGCATCCCGGTCGGGTCGCCGCCGAACCTGATCGCCCTCGCCATGATCCGGAACCTGACCGACCGCCATCTCTCCTTCTTCGACTGGGTGGTTCTCACCATGCCGCTCGCGGCCCTGATGCTCCTCCTCTGCTGGGTGGTCCTGCGGCGCCTGTATGGGGAGGCGGGCGGGGCCGGGACCGACCTCTCCCGGTACGTGGCCGAGGAGCGCCGGCGCCTGGGAGGGTGGAGCCGCGCGGAGATCAACGTCGCCTGCGTCTTCCTCCTGGTCTGTCTCCTCTGGATGCTGCCGGGAGCGGTCGCGCTGTTCTCCTCCCCGGAGGCGCCGATCCCCCGCTTCTTCGAGACGCACCTGCCGGAGGCGGGGGTTGCGCTGCTGGGGGCGGTTCTTCTCTTCATGCTTCCGACCGATCTGCGCCGGGGGGAGTTCACCCTCACGTGGGGGCAGGCCGCCCGGATCGATTGGGGGACGATCCTGTTGTTCGGTGGCGGCCTCGCCCTTGGCCGGCTCATGTTCGACACGGGGCTCGCCGAGAGTGTCGGGAAGGGGCTGATCCGGATCTCGGGGGCCGAAAGCCTCTGGGCCTTGACGGCCGTCGCCATCGGGACGGCCGTGGTCCTCTCGGAGGCCTCCTCGAACACCGCGTCGGCGAGCATGGTCATCCCGGTGATGATCGCGGTCGCCGAGAGCAGCGGGGTCAGTCCGATCCCCCCGGCGGTGGGCGCGGCCCTCGGCGCGAGCTTCGGCTTCATGCTGCCGGTCTCGACCCCGCCGAACGCGATCGTCTACGGCTCGGGCCTCGTCCCCCTCAGGGAGATGATCCGGTCGGGCATCTGGCTCGACGTGAGCGGTGCCGTCCTCATCTGGGTCGGCCTACGGGTCATCTGCCCTCTCTTCGGGGTCCTGTAGCCGGCACCCTGGCCTCCGTCCTTTCCTTCCCACGTCGCCATCGCCATCCGGACCGCGCCGATCGGTTCCCCTCCCGGAGCCTCACCGGCCTCGAGGCGTGCGGCCGCAGTGCCCGAAAGGGGTGGGAGCGTCCCAACCGGGGCAGCGGTGCCCCACCCGGACCGCGGGAGCGGTCCGTAACGCCCGGAATTTCCGCGCCGACGCGCTGGCATCCGTGTTGCTCTTCGGCTCGAGCCAGGGAGGGGCAGCCGGTGGGTATCCGCACGCGGAGCCTCCGGCTGCCGGTGCCGAAGGGGAGCACAACCCCGGTCAGAGTGGAGGTGGGGGAGGAGGAAGCGAGATGCCACGAGTCATGAAGGCCTTCGTGATGAAGCGTGTGGGCGAAGTGGGGATTGTGGAGAAGCCGATTCCCGAACCGGGTCCCAACGATGCCCTCGTGAAGACCACGGCGGCGCTCATCTGCACGTCGGATACGCATACGGTGGCGGGGGCGATCGGGGAGCGCAAGGATCTTACGCTGGGCCATGAGGCCGTCGGCGTCGTCGCCAAGCTCGGCAGCGAGGTCACAGGATTCAGGGAGGGGGACCGGGTTGCCGTCAATGCCATCAC
>DASYVA010000149.1 GCA_036000645.1 Candidatus Methylomirabilis sp. | reverse complement strand
CGGTTCGAGCGAAGGACGCTCCGGATCTCCTCATTGCTCGTGGGCCTGGTGGTGACCGGGCCCCTGCTCGCTCCCGGATTCGTCCTGGTCTACGACATGGTGTTCGTGCCGAACCCGCCGCTCTCGAGTGCGCTCCTGGGCCTGTCCCGTAATCTCCCCCGCTCGGTGCCGACGGGCCTCCTGGTGTCGCTCGCCTCGAAGGCCCTGACCGGTCAAGTGGTCGAGAAGCTGATCCTCCTGGCGATCTTCGCCGGCGCCGCCTACGGAGCCGCGAGGCTGGTTCCAGCAGACAGGATGCCTGCCCGGGTAGCCGCTGGATTGCTCTACGCCTGGAATCCCTTCCTTTATGAGCGGTTGCTGCTCGGGCACTGGTCCCTGCTCCTCGGATATGCGGTGCTCCCGTGGATCGCCCGGGCCGCTCTCGACTACCGCCGGGGCGAGCCCGGGGCGGGCCGGCGCCTCATCCTGACTCTCGCCGCGGCCGTGGCCGCAGGCCCGTACGCAGGGCTGTTCGGCGTCGCCGTCGCGCTGGCCATCGCCCTTTTCCCTCCGGCCGGGCCAACCCCCCGCCGCGCACTGGCACTGGCGGGGGTGGGCGTGGTGATCAACCTGCCGTGGCTCGTACCGGGGCTCCTCCATCAATCCGTGCCGGGGCGACCCGCCTTGGCGCTGGAGCTGTTTCGGGCCCGTTCGGATTCTCCGCTCGGCACCCTCGGCAGCCTGCTGTCCCTGGGCGGGCTGTGGCGGACGGATCTGGCCCCGCCGGGCCGGCACGGAGGAGCCTGGATTCCGGCCTTCCTCCTCATCGTCGGCCTCGGCGCGTGGGGATGGCGGCGGCTCGGAGCCCGGTGGTCGCCGGGCGCCCTCCGGGGGCTCGTCTCCCTCGCTGTCCTGGGCATCGCCGTGGCGATCGCCCCGAGCTTCTCTCTCCTGGACCCCATCACGACGTGGGTCTCGGAGGTGCTTCCGGGGGGCGCAATCCTCCGGGATTCGCAGAAGTTCGTCATTCCCTTCGCCCTGCTCGGGTGCGTCGCCTTCGGCGCGGGTGTCGATCGGATCCTCGAGGGGATCGAGCGCACCGACCGCCTGGCCAGAAGGGCAGCCCTGCTACTGCCCCTCCTTCCGGTCGCTCTTGCCCCCACCCTCCTGTGGGGAGCCGGCGGTCGCCTGAGCGCCGTGAGCTATCCCCCGTCGTGGGGCCAGGTGGAGTCGGCGATGGCGGCGGACCCGGTCCCCGGCGCTGTCCTCGTCCTGCCGTGGCACTCCTACCTGCCCTTCGGCTGGAATCATGGACGAACGGTCCGCCAGATCGCCCCCGCCTACTTCTCCCGGCCGGTTGTGGCGGACACCGCCTTGCAGGTCGGTCGCGTTGTCCTTCCCGCTGAGGACCCGTGGTCTCGTCGGGCAGCCCCAGCCGTGACCGGTCGCGCTCCTCTTCGCCCCAGCCTCGCCGGGCTCGGGGTGAGATATGTGGTGCTGCACAAGGAGGCGGACTGGCGGAGGTGGGCGCCCGGGCTGGAGGGGCTGGTGACGGTCATCGAGGCCAGCGACCTGAGGCTGTACCGGGCGGCTCCACCCGATCACGCCCCGCGCTTTCCGCAGCCGCCCGCAGCCCCTGTCCTCGCGGCCCACGCCGCGACGCTGGCCCTGGTCCTCTGGGCGGCCTTGGCGAGCCTGGTCCGTGCGCGTCCTCGGGCTGAGAGCCCTGATATCCTGCGATTTCGGCGGTTCCGGCGCCCGGAGGGATTCGGCGGGGACGAGGAGTGACGAAGATCCGGTTCCTGATCCTGCTCGTGATCGTCTCCCTGTGCCTGGCCTGGGGAGGCGCGTACCTGGCGGTGGTCAGCCAGAACCCCGGGGATCAGCCGAAGGGACCGGAAACGGTGTACGGACCTATCTCGCCCTGATCAGCAGCCGCCGGTCGGGAGGCCCCCACCCGGCCACGTCAGGACATGAACTCGACGACCAGGCGTTCCTCGACGGGGACCGGAAGCGGAATCTCGGCGCGCTCGGGGCGCTTGATCAGCCGGCCCTGGACGGCGTCCTTGTCTCGCTCGAGGTACGCCGGTGGCTCCGGCGTGACCTCCAGCGCTTCCCGCACCGGGATGAAGTTCTTCGCCTTCGGGCCGGCCTCGATGACCTGTCCCACCCTGACGGTGGCGCTGGGGACGTTCAGCCGCTTGCCGTCCAGCAGGATGTGCCCGTGAGACACGAGCTGTCTGGCCTGGTGGATGGTCTGGGCGAATCCCAGGCGAAGGACCACGGAATCGAGACGGGTCTCCAGCAGGCGAAGCAGCTCCTCGCCGGTCAC
>DASYVA010000148.1 GCA_036000645.1 Candidatus Methylomirabilis sp. | reverse complement strand
GCTCCCCGCCCGTTTCCCAGCGGGCGACCGTGCTCCACGAGACCCCGAGCAACCGGGCCAACTGCTCCTGCGACAACGGCCGCTCCGGCGCCGGGCCAAGGGCTTCCCGGAGCGCTCGAATCCCCTGCGTGACCTTCCCCCTGGTCCGCACCCGTGGTCCCTCCCCCCTGGGGCTCCCGGCCGCTCGCCGCTTCTGGACCGAGGCCGGCGCCCCCCGCTTCGTTAGCCGTCGCCTTCGCGAATGAATCGTTCCCATTCGTCTTCTCCAACAGGTTCGAGTTCGATCAGGGCCTCTGTGCGCTCCAGGAACAAGACCGCACAGACGCCGTCGGGCAGGTTCCGCACGGACGGGTAGATCAGGCCGTGGTAGTCCTCCCGGGCTCGCCGGACTCGGCCGGCAGTAGCCGCGCACGTCGGCGGCGCCGGCACAGCCGCGAGGTCCTGGGCGGTGATCTGAAACCGCACCTGCGCGTCCGTCTCGCGCAGGTCAACGAGCCGCGCCCCGGTTAATGTTACACGCCAGGCCCGGAAGGCGCGCGGGTTCGCTGGCACCCCCAAGTGCGCCGTCACCTCCCGCCAGGCCGTTCGCAGGCTGTCAGCCACGTACGTCATCGGTCCCTCCTCGGGCTCCCCCTGGAATCGGCCACCCCGGCTCTGCAACACATCTTCTCGCGTGGCGCGCTCGCGTTTGACGATCCGGTACCACGTCGCTGATGGCACTGGCCCTCCTGGCCTGACCCATCTTGGTATGTAATATATAACGTGCTATAGTGCCTGTCAAGTGCCGCTGGTCGGCCCGGCGCGGCCGTGTCAAGGGAAAAGTCGGTTCGAGAGCAGGGGTGCCTTACTGCGTCTTGAAGAATCCATGGGATGCTACCGCAGTACCTCAGGCCGGGCTTGCCTCCCCCTCGTTTCTCCTCCTACCCCCGGCCCTGCCAGACCGGCTCGGCGGACTCAGCACTTCAAGCGTCGCTAGGGTCCTGAATTAGAGATTCGGTGACAAAATCGTGCGACGCTGGCGAGGATCTCGTCGGCGGAACCTGGCGGGAAGATGTGAGGAGCTGCACGCCGACCTCGTTCCAAGTTTGCTTCCGATGTATCCTGACGCGCCCGAGAGACTACCGACCGAGTGGTCGGTGCCCCCGGGGGGCGTTTCCTTGCTACCACGCTGCTACCGGACCACCCCGCACCAGGAGGATCCAGGGGCACCATCGGTCACTCCGAATGCTCGGGTTCTTGCGGGGATGGGTCTTCTTGGGTATGCTCAGGTGGGTCCAGGGGGGAATTCGTAATTAGAGCGGGACCGGTCACCAATTCGTTCACTACCCCTCCGCCGGCTAGAGCTGGCCGGATGAGGCATCCCAGCCCGCCAGCAAGGCCTGATACTCCGCCTGTTCATAGCGCTCCAGCAGGAAGGCCGGCGCATAGTCTGGCAAATCCCCGCCTGTCACGTGCGCGGCCAGCAGTTCTGCGGCCGCCTGGGAGCCCATGACCCCGTACCCGGAGAGGGCCCCAATGACGAAGGCCCCTCCGACCGGGAGGGGCCCGATGAGGGGCCGGTTCTCCCGGGTCTTGCAGTAGTACCCGCCGTCCACGTACCCCTGCCCTCCCTGGCCGAGGTAGGCCGACAGGCCCGGGATCATCCGCGCCAGGCCCCGCAACAGGATCTCAGCATAGTGTGGGTCGAACCGCGGCGGCCAAACCGGCTCCTGCGGTTTGGTGTCATAGGTCCATATCACCAGCAGGGTCGGGTTGTCCACGTCCCCTCGCGGGCGAAAGTGAACGCCGGCCGGGAACTCCTCGAGCAGCCAGCGGGTGTCCGCCCCGGCGGCGAGCCGCTTGCGCTCGGCCGGACTCCACGGCAGGGTGAGCGGGTCGGTCCAGATCATGAGGGGAGCCTCGCGGGGCACGATGCCCAGGGAGTCCCTGAAGGCCATCTTCCCGTGCAACTCGTTGAAGACGGGAATGTCCAACCCCAGCATGGCGCCGACTTGCATGAGATAGGGACCGGCGGCGATCACAAAGGTGCGTGTGCTCAGCGCCTCGCCGGAGCGGAGGTGGATCGTCTGGACACGGCCGCCTGTCAGGGTCACGCGCTCAACCCGATCCTGCCGCAGGCGGACCCCGCGGGCCTGCGCCTGCGCGAGCAGCCACTTGCCGAGTTGCGGGGCGTTCAGCCAGCCGCAGCGCCGAACGTGGAGCATCGCCACCGCGTCTTCGGTGATGAAGGGAAACCGCTCCCGGATGACCTTCGGATCCCGCACGAGGTCCGCCCCGACGGGGCCGTTGGCGAAACCCTGGGGTGGGGAGGGGACATAGGGGTTCGCGCCGGGATGCTCGCGCAAGGGTCCGGCCCCCAGCGCCGCGATCTCGGCGGCGCTCTGTCGCATCCGGGCGACCTGATCCGGATCGGCGGTGAGGAACACGTAGCCGCGCCGGTTCAACTGGAAGCAGTTGTTGCTCTCGTGCGCCAACTCTTCCAGGAGGTCAATGCTGCGATTCATGAAGCGGAGCATCGTATCGCCAGGCCCGGGCCACCAGTTCCGGTAGGCCTCCGTGCCCTTGTCGCTGGTGAGCGTGAGCGGCGGCCGCTCATCCACGAGCACCACGTCCTTGAGGCCGCGCCGAACCGCCAGGTGGTAGGCCGCGGCGACTCCAGCCATCCCGGCGCCGCAGATGACCACGTCCGCCCGCAAGCGTGTCATGGTGCCGGGAGCGCTTCAGTCATCGGACATCCGTTCGTTGGGAGTACACCAGGAGGGATGGGTCGGGGGAGCGGGACACCTGGCCGCCCGGTGGCCCATCGGCGTGCCCTCGGCACGGAGCGGGTTGCGAGCGACGATCTAGCGGCGGCCGCCCGCGATGGCCGGGACGATGGAGACGGCGTCCCCGGTCTTCAGCGGGGTGGCCGGCCCCTGGAGGAAGCGGATGTCCTCTTCGTTGACGTAGATATTGATGAACCGGCGGATGGCACCGTTTCCCTCGCAGAGGCGGTCCTTCAGCCCGGCGTACTGGGCGTCCAGCCGCTCGATCAGCTCCCCGATGGAAGCCCCCTCGCTCTTGATCTCTGCCTGCCCCCGCGTGAGGCCCCGCAGGGGCGTCGGGATCCGCACCAGCACGCTCATCCCTGCCTCCCCCTCCCTGGCCCGCCGTCGCTCAGGCGCCACCCTGCGCCGCCTCGTGGGCGGCCAGCGCCTCCTCGAAGGCCCGGAGCGTCGGTTTGATGGTCAGCCCGACCGGCAGCACCCCGGCCAGCGCTTCCTGGGTCTTCAGGCCGTTGCCGGTGATGCTGATCACCAGGCTCTCGTCCCGCGGGATCACTCCCTGTGCCACGAGCTTCCGCGCGGCCGCCACGGTCACGCCGCCTGCCGTCTCCGTGAAGATCCCCTCGGTGGCGGCCAGGAGCTGGATCGCCTCGAGGATTTCCTCGTCGATGGCGTGCTCGCCGCCGCCGCCGCTCTCCTTCACCGCCTTGAAGGCATAGTAGCCGTCCGCCGGATTGCCGATGGCGAGCGACTTGGCGATGGTCTTCGGCTTCACCGGTCGGATCGTCTCCGAGTCCGCCTTGATGGCATTGACGATGGGCCCGCAGCCTGCCGCCTGGGCCACGTACATCCGGGTGGGGACCTCCGGGATCAGGTCCAGGGCGTGGAGCTCCTTGAGGCCCTTCCAGATCTTGGTCACCAGGGAACCCCCGGCCGCCGGGACCACGATGTGCCGGGGCGCCCGCCAGCCGAGCTGCTCGGCGATCTCGAAGCCGAAGGTCTTGGAGCCCTCCGCGTAATAGGGGCGGATGTTGATGTTCACGAAGGCCCAGCCGTACTTGTCCGCCACCTCGCTGCAGAGGCGGTTGACCTCGTCGTAGTTGCCGTCCACCGCCACCAGGGTCGGGCGGTAGATCAGCGTGCCGACGATTTTGCTCTGCTCCAGGTCGGCGGGGACGAAGATGACGCTCCGGAGGGTGGCCTGGGCGGAGTGCGCGGCTACCGAGTTGGCCAGGTTCCCCGTGGAGGCGCAGGCGACCACCGAGAACCCGAACTCGATCGCTTTGGTCACGGCGACCGCTACCACCCGGTCCTTGAAGGAGAGGGTGGGATGGCAGACGGCGTCGTTCTTCAGATAGCACTCCCGGACCCCCAGCGCGGCCCCGAGGTTCTTCGCCGGAAGGAGGGGGGTCATGCCGCAGGCGTGCCCCACCGCCGCCTCCCCGTCCACCGGGAGAAGGGCCTGGTAGCGCCAGATGCTGGGGGGACCGGCCTCGATGGCGCGACGGGTCGCCACCCGGCGCAGCGCCGCGTAGTCGTAGTCCACCTCGAGCGGTCCGAAGCAGAACTCGCAGACGTGGAGCGGCTTCGCGGGGTAGGGCCGGTGACACTCCCGGCACTTCAGGCCCTTGACATGCGCCATCCGTTCCTCCCGGGGCCCCGCGTGCAGGCCCTCCTCAGAGCGTGACCCGGATTCCGAGCGTCCGGAGGTACGTCATCCCTCGATCCAGAGCGTCAGCGGTCCCGGTGAAGTCCAGGACCACCTCCCCCGCTTCCTCCGTGATCTTGGCCTTGCGGATGTTCGGCACCAGGCCGAACTCTTTCGACACCCGCCAGATTACCGGTTCTCTTACCAGCGCCTGGGGGAATGTGAGCGTCACCCGCGTCGTGGGCATCCTTCCTCCGCAAAAACGGAAGCCCCTTCTCATCCGGTTGAGAAGGGGCTCAGCACGCTGGCAGCAGGCGCGTCTCCCCCTCTCATCTCTCAGCCGGTTTCCCGGCTGCAGGAGTTGGCACGGCGGCGGCCCGCACAGCGGCCGCCCGTTGCCGTGGCTTCACAGGGCCAGTCCCTCAGCCACTCTGGATGAGAAGCGGACAAGCAGTCGATTGTCAGAGAGCAAATTTCGCGTAGTACACCAGAGGCGTCCGACGTTGTCAAGCGGAAAAGGGGGTCAGTGGACGACGTCCTGCTCGATCGGGCCCACGTGCACCCCCTGCCCCTCCAGCCACCGGAGCCCCGCCGCTAGGTTGGCGTGGGTTCCCTCCAGCTCGGTCATCATCCAGCCGAGCCCTTCGGCATAGTCCGCCTGGCGGATATTGAATACGAGGTCGAAAGTCTGGCTGAGTTTCCAGAGGAGGGGCTCGTCGGCCAGCTTGCCCGGGAAGGTCAGGTGGACGCGCCGCTTCGCCATGGCTCCCCCGCACGGCTGCGGGCCTCCGGTCGCCGTCGCGTGCTAAAAAGTATACCCTCCCACCGCCGCCGGTGTCAAAGGCCGGGTTCGCTCCGTGGGGCTAGATGTCGTACCGCTCGTAGCCCCGCTCCGACGCCCACTGGATGAGGACCTGAGCCACCTCCGGGCGGGTGTACTCGGGCGGGGGGAGCTCAACGCGGGTCAGCATCTCCCGGACCCGCGTCCCGGAGAGACTGACGTGCTCGCCCCGCTCGTGCGGGCAGGTCTTCGGGGTCGCCATGCCGCCGCAGCGCCGGCAATAGAAGGCGTGTTCGAAGAAGAGGGGGAGAATGCCCAGCTCGCCCGGCGCGAAGGCCCCGAAGATCCGCTGCGCGTCGGTGCTGCCGTAGTAGTTCCCGACCCCCGCGTGGTCCCTCCCCACGATGAAGTGGGAGCAGCCGTAGTTCTTCCGCACGAGCGCATGGAAGATCGCCTCCCGGGGCCCCGCGTACCGCATGGCCGCCGGGAGGAGTCCCAGCAGGACCCGATCCTTGGGAAAGTAGCCCTCGAGGAGCACGCGGTAGCAGGCGAGGCGGACGGGCGCGGGGATGTCGTCCGCCTTCGTTTCCCCGACCAACGGGTGGAGCAGGAGGCCGTCCACCACCTCCAGGGCGCACTTCTGGAGGTACTCGTGGGCGCGGTGGACGGGATTGCGGGTCTGGAAGCCCACCACGGTCTGCCAGCCCCGTTCCTGAATGCCCCGGCGGGTCTCCGCCGGGTACCGGGGGAACGGGCCGGGCGGGTCCGCGGGGGGATCGGCGAGCAGCGTGACCTGGCCGCCGACCAGGAGCTCCCCCTGGCGGTACAGGGCGGCCACGCCCGGATGGGCCGGATCGGTGGTCCGGAAGACCTCGCGCGCCTCTCGCTCCCGGTCGTAGGGATAAACCTCCGCCACCTCGAGGAGCGCCAAGGGCTCCCCGTCCTCCGCCAGGAGCGCGACCTCCTCCCCCGCCCGCAAGCCCTCTCCCCGCTCGCGGCTCACCGCCAGGGTGATCGGGAGGGACCACACGAGGCCGCTCGCGAGCCGCATCTCGCCCACGACGCGGCGGTAATCCGCCTCTCCCATGAACCCGGTGAGGGGGCTGTAGGCGCCCGTGGCGAGCAGGAGCAGGTCCGCCCGGCTGCGCGCATCGAGCGGGAGACCGGCCAGCCGGCCGGCCCGCTCCCGGAGGGCCCCCCGGTCCTCGGCGGCGGCCACCCGGTCCACCAGGACTCCGCCGTGAGGGGCGATCTCCCTGCCCATCTCAGGCCTCCGCCCGGGGCGCCAGGTGCAGGCCGCACTCCTTGCTCTCGGGGCGCTCCCACCACCAGCGGCCGGCGCGCAGGTCCTCGCCCGGCCGGATGGCGCGCGTGCAGGGGGCGCATCCGATGCTGGGGTAGCCCTGGTCGTGGAGGCGGTTGTAGGGGACGTCGTGCGCCCGGACGTACTCCCACACCTGGTCCGTGGTCCACTCGGCCAGCGGATTGATCTTGATCATCCCCCCGTGGGCCGGGTCCCGCTCCACCTGGCGGACGGCCGTCCGGGTCTCCGCCTGCTCGCGGCGCAGCCCCGTCACCCAGGCGTCCAGGCCGGCCAGGGCCCGGCCGAGCGGCTCGACCTTGCGGATCCCGCAGCAGGTTTTGCGTTCCGCCACGCTCCGGCGGAACGAGTAGAACCCCCGCTCCCGCTCCAGCGCTTCCACCGCTGCCGCCTCGGGGCAGTAGGTGGCGATGGCGATCCCGTACCGCTCCCGGATCCGGTCCATGACGTCGTAGGTCTCCTCGGGCAGCCGCCCCGTGTCCAGGGTGAAGACCCGGACCGCCGGATCGATCCTCGACCAGATGTCGATCAGCGCGACGTCCTCCACGCCGAAGCTCGAGGCTAGCGCGATCCGGGGCCGGAACGTCCGGCTGGCCCAGGCGAGGACCTCCTCGGCGGGCCGTCCCTGCCCGTCTGCTTGCAGCCAGCGCTGCAGGTCTGCAGCGTCCCTCCTGAGGGTCCCCGATGTTCCAGCGAGCGCCCCCTCACGGCCCTCCGCATACTCCGTCATCCGAGATCCTCCCTCCGGTTAGAGAAGTCGAACCCCCGCGTACAGGATCGCGACCGCCACCGCCCCTCGCAACGCCCGCTGCGGCATCCTGGGGCAGAACGTGCTCCCCACCAGCACGCCGGGGATCGAGCCGAGCACCAGGCTGAGGACCAGCCCGGGATCCACCCGCCCTCCGGTGGCGTGGACCAGCCCGGCGGCGCCCGCCAGGAAGACCGCCTGGACGATATCCGAGCCCACCACCGCGCTCGGGCGAATCCGATACGTGTACAAGAGCAGCGCGGCCACGATCGACCCGCTTCCGATCGAGGTGAAGCTCACGAGCAGGCCGATTCCCGCCCCCAGGAGGACCGTAAGCCCTTTGAGCCGTCCGGTCCATGGCAAGGGCGGCTTGCGCGGCTCGCCCGTCCTGGGCCGCAGGAGCTCGAAGAGGGTGAACGCCGACAGGAAGATGAGGACGATCGCCACCGTTCTGCTGACCCAGACATCCAGCGCCGGGCCGAGCCCCCCTTCCAGAAGCGTGAAGAGGTTAGCTCCCAACAGCCCGGCCGGGACGCTCCCAAGGCTCAGGTAGAAGACGAGGGGGAGATTCACGGTCCCCTGTCGGATGTGCTGGACGGCACCGACCCCCTTCGTGATGGCCGCGAAGATCAGGTCGCTGGCCACCGCCACGGCCGGCCGGACGCCTGCGAGGATGAGCAGGGGGGTCATGACCGACCCGCTCCCGACGCCCGTGAGACCGACCAGAACGCCTACGACAAAGCCGAGCGCGGAAAAGCCGAGGTCCATCGTGCCTGCTCCCGTTCGGGGGCCCGCAGCCTATCTGCGGGCCTTCGCCCTGCCCTGTGCCGGGCGCTTTGCAGCCCATTCCCGGCGTTTCGCCACGAGGCCCTCGAAATTCTCGTAGATGTGCGGTCGCGCCTTGCGCATCCCCTCCACGATCGGCCGCGCGCGTTCCCAGTAGGGAGCGGGGTTGAAGACGTCGAAGAACAGGTCTGCGCTGAGCAGTTTCCGGTTGACCAGCACCCCCGCCAGCTCGAAAAAGCCGCAGACCGAGGTGAAGGCCACGCGTTCTCTGGACGTGCCGGCGTACTGGGCCGTGTACGCGGCGTAGTCCTTCGGGGCGAGGTCGTGCAGGAACCAGAGGAGCGCCTCCCGGTTCCGGTCATAGATCTGGTAGAGCTGCAGGAGAACATCCACTTCGGCGCGCTCAGGACTGGCCATGGCTGTCCTCTCCGTTCCCGGACACAGCCCTCGCAAGCAATCGCATCTTCGGCGAGGAGAGGGGCTGAGCCAGATACTCCACGATCGCTCGCACCATCGGCCCGAGCTTGTAAGCCTCCGGCATCACGTCCACGCTGATCCCGTGTTCCTCGATCGCCCGCCGCGTCGGGGGCCCGACGGCGACAACCAGCACGTTCGCATTCAACGCCCTGCACAGGTCCTCGTCCAGGCTGTGCTCCGCCGCCATGCGGAAGAGGTTCCGCGCAGCGGGGGGACTGGTGAAGGTGATGATCTGGATGTTTCCCCCCTGGACTTCCCGGATGAGCTCGAGGACCCTCTCGTGTTCGGGGCTGACGTATTGATATCCCAGAGCCTGAAGAACGGCGGCACCACTCTTCTCGAGCTCCGGCGAGTACATGTACGCCTGCGCCTCGAAGACGTCTGCCCCCCTGCTTTCCAGGGTCTGGCGAAGGACGGGCCCCGCGGCCCCATGCCAGAGGATCGCCACACGCTTTCCCTCGAGGTCGAGCTTCCCCATCTCGGCGGCGATCCCGGCCGCCGTATTGTCCGAGGGCACCAGCCGCACCCGCACGCCGTACCGCTCCAGCACCTTCTGCGGCTTCTGGCTCCTCGCCACGACCGCGACGCGGTTCAGGCGATCCACGACCGCGCGTTGCACCCCGAGTGTCTCCGCCTTGGCCATCAGCAGATAGACCCCCGGTCCCGTCATGAAGACGGCATAATCGCATGGGCCCCCGAGGATCCGCTGCACCAGGGCATCCACCTGGAGGTCCGCCTCCTCCTGCACGTCAATTCCGACCGTGGGGGCCACGTACGGGACGCCGCCGAAGCGGGCGACCAGCTCGGCGAGCTCCGAGGCCCGCCGGCTCCCCGTGACCGCCACGGTCAGTCCATGGAGTTGCATCAGCGGTCCTCTCGCCGCGCCGCCCGTCGCCTGCCCGGCGGTGCCCCGATCTTCTTGGTCCCCCGCACGCCCGCATGCTTCAGCCGGCCCCCTAGCCAGCCGAGTGTCCCTGGTGCTATAAGCGTCCCTGACTCCCGATAGAGGAGCAGGCCCGCGCCGTCCAGTCCCGGCGGGAGGAGGGTGGGAAGATGCACGGCGATCGCAGACGCCTCCGGCGAGGGCTCGCCGGGACGCTGGCCATGCTGGGGGCCTGGGGCCAGACCGCCCACGCGCACGAGAAGTGGTTCCTCGATGCCGAGGCCTATCCGCTTCGGCCCGAAGCGCTCGCGGAGCCCTGGACGTGGCTGGCCATCGGGGGACCCCTCGCCCTCTGGGCGGGGGCACTCCTCCTCTGGCGATGGCGGGGGCAGCGTTCTTTCGTCCCCGGCCCCGTGGCGCTCGGGGGGACCCCCGAGGGAAGGGACGCGCTCTACGCCTTCGTGCCCCTTTTCCTTGCGGCCCATCTCGGCGTCTCCCTGCTGGTCAACGGCCTCAACCACACCCTCTTCGCCCCCAGCAACGGCCTGGAGGGGATCTGGGCCCACCTGTTCACGCTGGGACAGATCGGGGTGATGCTCGGCCTCTTCTACGGCTCGGCGACCCGGCTCTTCGCGCTCCTCTTGGCCCTGATGTGGGGAGTCGGCCTCTTCGTGGTCGGCATCGAACAGATGCTGGAGGCGGTCCACATCCTGGGCTTCAGCGCCTTCTTCTACTGCGGCGGCCGGGGACCCTTCGCGGTGGACCGGGCACTCTTTCCGAAGTGGGAGCCGGGCCCACGCCTCCTCGTGTGGGCCGTCCCGGCGCTGCGCGTGGCGATCGGCCTCAGCCTGATCGCGGTCGCCTTCACCGAAAAACTCCTGAACGTCCCGATGGCCGTGGACTTCCTGGCGGAGTACCCCCTGAATTTCCTCCCCGCCCTCGGGGTGCCGCTGACCGATGCCCAATTCGTGCTGGTGATCGGCGCGGTGGAACTCCTGGTGGGCCTCTGCGTCATGAGCGGGGTGTTCCTCCGGGACATCATCGTGGTCGCCTGGTTCCCCTTCAACCTGACCCTGGGGATCTTCGGGCCGGAGGAGCTGGTGGGCCACCTTCCCTTCTACGGTGCGATGGCCCTTTTCTTCGTCTGGGGGAAGTCCGACCTGGAGAACCTGGCTGCCTGGGTACGCGGGATCATGCAGCCACCCCTCGGGGTCCTGCTGCAGCGGTAGGGCCTCACGTCCTCGGCCGCCAGGGGGGTGCGGTCCAGGCCGCCTCACCCCATGACGCGGGTCCGGGAGAGCAGGGCCGTCGCCTTCGCGATGGCTGCCTGCTCCGCCTCCGCCCGTGTCCCCCCTTCCCCCCGCGCGAGCCGTGCTCCAGGCTCCACGTTATCCACCGTGCAGAGGTACCGGTCGCCCAGCCGATAGCTGACGATATTGATCCGCCAGCGCCCCACCTGCTCCTGCCTGCGCGCGTATTCCTCCGGCCGCATCGCGCTCTCCCCGGAAGCCATCAGGGCTTCTCGACCGGGGCGGCGACCAGGTTTCCCCACTCCGTCCAGCTCCCGTCGTAGTTCCGGACGTCCTTGAAGCCCAGGAGGTACTTCAGGACGAACCAGCTGTGGCTGGAGCGCTCGCCGATCCGGCAATAGGCGATGACGGGCTTGGAGCCGGTAATCCCGGCCTCCCGGTAGAGCCTGGCGAGCTCGTCCCGGCTCTTGAAGGTCCCGTCCTCGTTGCACGCCTTCGACCAGGTGATGCTCTTCGCCCCGGGGATGTGTCCGCCCCGCTGGCAGGTCTCCGGGAGCCCCGGCGGCGCGAGGATCTCCCCCGTGAATTCCTGCGGGCTCCGCACGTCGACGAGCTCAACCGCCTTCTGCGCCACCGCCTTCTGGACGTCCGGGAGGAAGGAGCGGATCGAGAGATCCGGGTCCTTCGCCCGGTACGTCTTGGCGGGAGGCTTGGGGGTGTCCTTCGTCAGCTCCCGCTTCTCCTCGATCCACTTCTTCCGCCCCCCGTTCATCAGCCGGACATCGCCATGGCCGTAGATCTTCAACTGCCAGAAGGCCCATGCGGCGAACCAGTTATTGTTATCCCCGTAGAGGACCACGGTGGTGCCGTTGTCGATTCCTGAAACGCCCATCAGCCTCTCGAAGTCGGCTTTCGGAAGAATGTCCCGCCGGACCGTGTCGCAGAGTTGGGTATTCCAGGACCACGCGATGGCCCCGGGGATGTGACCCTCCTCGTAGGACTTCGCGTCCACGTCCACCTCGACGATCCGCACCTTCGGATCCCGCTGATGCTCCTCGACCCACTGCGTCGAGACCAGAACCTGCGGGTTGGCATATTCGCTCATCGCTCCTCCTTTACGCGTCCGATCACCTGGACATTCCCGACTGCTCCCGCGGCGATGGCGAGAGCCCGGGGGCGTAGCGGCCCGTGCTACGCCTCGACCCCGTGGGGAGGACGGCCGGGGGAGGGGTCTCGGACCGCCGCGGCGACCTCGGCCCCTGCCAGGATCGCCCGCAGCGCCTCGTCACCGTGCCGAGCGCAGAATCGGCGAAAGTTCTCGCCGTTCACCCGGTCCCGGAGGTAGCCCCGGAGCAGGCGCGCGATGGCCTCGGGGACCTCGGTCGCGGGGCAGCGGTACCCGACGGGACGCGCGATGGCCTGATGCTTCCCGACCGCCCCGCCGACGCAGAAGTAGTAGGCATCCACCATCTTGCCGTCCACCTTCACCTTCTTCCCCTCGATTCCGAGGTCGGCAATCCAGTGCTGCCCGCAGGAGTTCGGGCAGCCGGTGATGTGGATCTTCAGGTGCTGCTCGAAGCCGGGCAGGCGTTCCTCCAGGTCCTCCACCAGCCACCGGGCATAGCCCTTGGTCTCGGTGATGGCCAGCTTGCAGAACTCGGTCCCCGTGCAGGCGACGGTCCCTCGCCAGAACGGGGAGGCGCCCAGGCGCAACCCGGCGGCCTCGGTCTCTCCGGCGAGGGCGTCCACGTGACGGGCCGGGATGTTCAGGAGGAGGAGGTTCTGCATGGCGGTGGTCCGCACCTCGCCCGTCCCGTACCGGTCGGCCAGGTCGGCCACCCGGGCCATCTGCTCGGCGGTGATCCGCCCGCGCAGCACCGGGATGCCCGCAGAATGGTAGCCCTCCTGCCGCTGGGGGTGGATGCCGACATGGTCCCGGTAGACGTCTTCCGGCGGCTCCTCCGGCACGGCCGGGTCGAGCCGGAAGCCGAGGCGGTCCTCCAGCTCCTCCTGAAAGCGCTCCGCCGTCCAGCCCTCCCGGAGGAACAGGAATTTGAGGCGCGCCCGCTCCCGGTTCTGCCGGAGGCCCTCCGAGTCCCGAAAGAGCTCCGTGATCCCCCGGACCACGGGGAGGACCTGGTTCCAGCGCACGAAGGCGTTGAGGCGTACCGCCAGATGCGGGTCGGTGGACAATCCCCCGCCGACCCGAACCGAAAAACCGACCTCCGGCTTCCCGCCGGCGGCGCGGCTCACCGCGGTCATGCCGATGTCGTTGATCTCGGGGTAACCGCACCAGACCCGGCATCCGGTGATGCAGATCTTGTACTTGCGCGGGAGGTTGTAGAAGGCCGGGTTCCCGTTCAGCATCCGGGTCGCGGCATGGGCGAGGGGGGAGGCGTCCACGACCTCGTCGGGATCCACCCCGGCGAGCGGGCAGCCGGTGATGTTGCGGGTGTCATCGCCGCAGGAGCCCATGGTGGTGAGACCGCAGCGCCAGAGGCTGGCGAGGACCGCGGGCAGGTCCTCGATGGCGACCCAGTGGAGCTGGATGTTCTGGCGGACGGTGATGTCGCCGATCCCCCTGGCGTACTTGGTCGTCAGGTCCGCGACGGTGCGGAGCTGGTGGGAAAGGAGGAAGCCGTTCGGGATTCGGATGCGCACCATGAAGTAGGGGACGGGCTTCCCTTCGCCTCCTTTCCCCCCCACGGCGCCGACGCCGTCCCCCTGGGTGTAGACCCCCCACCACCGAAAGTAGGTCCCCAGCCACTCCGGCGGGATGGCGGCATAGCCCTCGCGCGCGAACCGCTGGATCTCCTCCAGGCACTCCCAGGGATTTTTCTCCCGCTTGAGGCGCTCCACGCGCTGCGCCTTGGTCTCCTTCGGCTGCTCGCTCATCCTGCGCTCCTCTCCCGGCCGGGGGCCGCGCCGGCGTGGGCGTCCGAAAGTCAACCGCCGGGGTTCCAGGAGCCGGGCCCCTGGATGCCCCGGCGTTGTTCGACGATGCGAACCTATGCCGTTGGGGCGACGAGCTGCAGCGGACCGACCGGCTAGGGCCCGGCCAGCTGCAGCGGGACCTCGACCCACCGCTTGCACTGCGGGCACTTGGCCGCGGCCAGGCGGGTCTTGAGGTCCACCTTGATGATGGCGTTCTTCACGAAGAGGAACCCCCCCTCCTGCCTCTCCAAACGCGTCCGGCAGTGGGGGCACCGGCCCTCGCGTAGCGCGGACACTTCGAAGGGGGGTTCGATGCTCACAGGCATAGTCGCCCCTAGGTCGCCGACGCCCTCCAGGGCGTGAGCTTCCCCTCCACCACCTTCAGGCCGCTAAAGATCAGCAGGATGAAGCCCACGATGATGACCAGGCTGGCCATCATGAGGCTGGCGTTGAAGGTGTTCTGGGCAAAGTTCAGCAGGTACCCCAGCCCCCGGCTCGCGGCGATGAACTCTCCGACCACCGCTCCGGTGAACGCGAAGCCGACCGTCACCCGCAGGCTGCCGAACACCCACGCGGCGATAGCCGGGATATGGACGTGGACGAGGAGGTCCCGGCGGGTCGCGCCGAGGATCAAGACCCCGTCCACGAGACGGCCATCCACCTC
>DASYVA010000147.1 GCA_036000645.1 Candidatus Methylomirabilis sp. | reverse complement strand
TGCCGGTGGTGAGATCGGCCAGGTCAAAGGCGCCGCCCATGGGACTGTTGATGGGGACGCCGTCTATCAGAAAGAGGGTGTGGCCCGAGTTTGATCCCCGGAGGAAGGTCGAGGTGATCGTGCCCGGGCCACCGGACTGGCTCACGGTAAGTCCTGGAACAGTCCGCAGGACCTCCTGGACTGTCTCCGCCTGCTTCGCCTCGATCTCCTCCGCGGTGATGACCGTAAACGACTTCGTCGCCGCTCCGACGGGGTCGGCGGTGCGGGTCGCCGTTACCACCACCTCGCCGATCTCCGGCTCCACCGGTTCCTGGCCCCAAACGGGAGCAGCCGCGCTCACGAGGAACACCAACACCGCCGCGATCTTCCAGGGACGCCCGACCATGAAACACCTCCTTCTGCCGCGAAAGGTGGTGCCTCGGGCCCCCGGAAAAGGTTTCCTGACTTGTGGTTCCTCACCCCGGCCGCGCCTTCCCAACCGCGCGCGCGGTCAGTGGCCTCGCTGGACCGGGGCTCCCCACTCACAGTGGCGGGACCGTGCCGGCTTGAGCCGCTCTCGCAGCCGCACCGGCTTCCCTTTCATCCGGGGGCGGATAGTTTACGGCGCTGGCGGCGCCGGGAAGACGCGGGGGCCGTCGGGCCCCTCCTCGACCCGGATCGCCTCGCCGTAGACCGACCGGAGCAGCACGGGGTCCATCACCTCCTTCACCCCCCCGAGCCGAAGCACCTCCCCCGCCTGGAGCAGCAGGGCCCGGTGGCACAGCCCGGGGGCCACGTTGAGGTCATGGGAGACCAGGATCACGGTGAGCCCGGCCTCCCGGTTCAGGGCCGCGATACACGCCAGGACCTCTGCCTGGTGGGCCAGGTCCAGGTGGGCCGTCGGCTCATCCAGCAGGAGGAGACGGGGCGCCTGCGCGAACGCCCGGGCCAGCATGACCCGCTGGCGCTCGCCTCCCGAGAGCTCCGTCACCGGCGTCGCCGCCAGGTGGATGAGGTCGGTCCGGAGCAGAGCCTCCTCCGCCGCCTGTAGGTCAGCCGGGATCGGGAGACCAAAGCCCCCGCCATGAGGGTACCGACCCATCAGCACCACCTCGAGGACCGTGTAGGGGAAGGCGACGGCCGCGTCCTGCGGGACCAGGGCCACCGTCCGGGCCAGCTCGCGCCGGGGCCACTCCGGCAGGGGACGCCCGAAGAGCTGGATCTCTCCCGCGGCCGGGACGAGGGTCCCGCAGAGGAGGCGCAAGAGGGTGGTCTTGCCGGCGCTGTTCGGCCCGAAGACCCCCAGCACCTCCCCCGCTTCCACGGTCAAGTCGAGACCCTTGAGGACCATCCCGTCCCGGTAGCGGTGCAAGAGCCCCCGGATCTCCAGGGCCCTCATCGCCCCCCCCTGCGGGCCCGCCGCCTCAGGAGCACCGCGAAGAACGGGGCGCCACAGAAGGCGGTGATGACCCCGACCGGCAGCTCCGCCGGGGCCGCCACCAGGCGCGCGACCAGATCGGCCGCCATCAGGAAGATCGCCCCCATCAGGAGAGACGCCGGGAGCAGGATCCGGTTGTCCGGGCCGAAGAGAAGGCGGGCGGCGTGCGGCACCATGAGGCCGACGAAGGCGATCGAGCCGCTGACCGAGACCGCCGCCCCGGTCACGAGGGAAGCGGCCACGAAGACGGTCCGCTTCACCCGCTCCACCTCCACGCCGAGGGCGGCGGCCGCCTCCTCCCCCAAGGCGAGGACATTCAGCGGCTGAGCCACCGCGAGCAGGACCCCGGTCCCCAGGAGGAGGCAAGCGGCGACGGCGGCGACGGCGGCGGGACCGCGGGGAGCCAGGTTCCCCATCAGGGTGAAGGAGATCCCCTGCAGCTCGATGGCCGAGACGAAGGAGCTGACCAGCATGATGGCCGAGGCGAAGAAGAGGCTCACGGCCACCCCGGCCAGGAGGAGCGTCTCCACGGGGAGGCGGGACTCCACGGAGGCCAGCCGGTAGACCACGAGGGCCGCGAGCAGGGCTCCTGCGAACCCGAAGAGCGGAGCGAGGACCGCCCCGACCCCCACGGGACCGACCCCCAGGAAGACCGCCACCACGACCCCGAAGGCGGCCCCGCTCGAGACCCCCAGGATAAAGGGATCCGCCAGGGGGTTGCGGGAGATCGCCTGGAAGGCGCCGCCCGCGATCGCCAGACAGGCGCCCACGAGGCCCGCCAGGAGCACCCGGGGGACGCGGAGGGAGAGGACCGCTGCCGCCTCCGTCGGCGTCCACATCACCGGCAGCGGGAGGACGGATGCAAAGAGCATGGCGAGGACCCGGTGCGGCCCGACGCGGATCGTCCCCACCGACAGGGAGAGCAGGAGCGTGACGAGCAGGGCGGCGAAAAGCCCTCCGCAGAGGCGCAGGAGTCGGCGTCCCGTCACGGGCGGCGCCGGCGCGGCCTCCCGGGGCGGAGCAGCAGGAAGCGCTCGCTCGGTCATTGAGCGGTCTCCCGGGAAGAAGCAGGGAACGCATCGGGGTGAAGGGCCCGCGCCATCGCTTCCAGCCCCTCCACGATGCGGGGGCCGGAGCGATGCAGCAAGTCGCCGTCCAGGCTCTGGACCCGGCCGGCCCGCACGGCGCGGAGAACGTGCCACCCCGCCCATCCCTGGACCGCCTCCGGCCGGAGGGGGCGGGAGCCCATTCCCGCCAGGAGGATGACCTCCGGGTTCACCCGCAGAACCTCCTCCAGGCCCAGGCGCGGGTACCGCAGCGCACTCCCCCGAGCCACGTTCTCCCCGCCCGCAACGGCGATCAGGCTGTCAATGACGCTCCCCCGCCCGGCGGTGATCAGCGGGTCCGGCCAGAGGACGTAGAGGACGGGCACCCGCGGGTGTCCCGCAACCTGCCGCACCACCCAATTGACCCGGGAGCGCATGACCTCCACCAGGGCGCTTGCGCGGGCCGGCCGGCCGAGGAGCCGACCCACCGACCGGATGCTGGCGTAGATGCCATCCAGACCCTCCGGGCGGACGACAAACGTGGGGAGGCCCAGACGTTCCAGCAAGAAGACGGTCTCCTGCCGGTTCCCCTCGGTGGTGGCCAGGACCAGGTCCGGTTGCAGCGCCAGGATCACTTCCGGGTTCGGCGCCTGGACCGTCCCGACCTTCGGTTTCCCGACCGCTGCTGGAGGGTAGTCGCAGAAGTCCGTCACCCCGACCGTGAGCTCCCCCGCCCCGAGAGCAAAGAGGATCTCGGTGAGGCTCGGGGCGAGCGACACGACCCGGGTGACGGCCCGGGCGATCTCCACCTCCCGTCCCATCATGTCCCGGACCGGAGCGGCGAGCACCGAGACGGCGGGGCCGAGGAGGCCGACAGTCAGGGCGAAGGCGAGCAGCGGTTTCATGATCCCAGCGCGAGTTGCCGGATGCGCTGCCAGTCCGTGTGGGCCTTCACGCAGTCTGCCCAGGCATCGAGGATGGCTTCCCGGTCCTCTGCGCGAGGGGGAAGAGAAGGCAGCCCCCGATCGGCCCGGAGCCTGTTGAGCCACGCGCGCCGGAAGCGATCATCCTCGAAGAGCCCGTGCACCGCACTCCCCCAGGTGCGGCCGTCCGGGCTGCGAGCCCCCTCGGGCTCCCCCGAGGCCGTGAGGAGGGCGGAAGGAGTCCCGGGGTCCACGTGGATGCGTCCGTGGTGGATCTGGTACCCGGCGATCCCGCCCAGCCCGTCGGGCCCAAGGAGGGGATTCGCCGAGACCCGGACAGGAGACGTGACCTTCTCCACCGCGAAGACCGTCTCCACGGGAAGCAGGTTCAGGCCCTCGGTCTCCCCTCCGCCCTCGACTCCCTCCGGGTCCTGGAGCCGGCGGCCAAGCATCTGGAACCCGCCGCAGATCCCCACCACGTGCCCACCCCCCTCGGCGAACGCCCGGATGGCCTCCGCAACGCCGCACCGCCGGAGAGAAGCCAGGTCCGCCGCTGTTGCCCTGCTCCCCGGCAGGATGACCGCATCGCACCGGGGGACTTCCTCCGGCACCCGGAGGTAGGTGACAGCCACGTCCACTTCCCGCGTCAGGGGGCCGAACTCGTCGAAGTTGGACAGGTGGGGAAGCCAGACGATGCCGACCCGCAGGGGAGCGCCGGGCCTTCCGTGAGAGTCCCGGAGGCTGGCGGAGTCCTCCTCGGGAAGGGCCAGCCCGTCGTGCCAGGGCAGAACCCCGACGACGGGACGGTCGGTCCGGTGCACGAGGTCCGCGATGGCCGGCTCGAGGCGGGACCGCTCCCCCCCGTACCGGTTCAGGAGGAACCCGGCCACCCGGCTCCGCTCCTCCAAGGCCAGGAGCAGGAAGGTCCCCAGGAGAGCGGCGAAGGCCCCGCCAAAGGCCATGTCGGCCACAAGCAGGACCGGCGCCCCGGTGAGCGCGGCGACACGCATGTTGGCCAGGTCGGACTCCCGGAGGTTGACCTCGGCCGGCCCCCCCATTCCCTCGAGGATCAGGAGCTCGTGCGTGGCAGCCAGCTCCCGGTAGGCCTCTTCGATAATCTCCCAGGCCCACCCTCTTCGCGCCAGAAACTCGTCGGCCGCGAGCAGGCCGACCGGGCTCCCCCGGGCGATGACCTGCATCCCTTCCCCGGCCACCGGCTTGAGAAGGATGGGATTCATCCGGACGTCGGGGATGGCGCCGGCCGCCTCCGCCTGGACGATCTGCGCGCGGCCCATCTCCCCGCCGCAGAGCGTGACGCCGGCATTCAGCGACATGTTGACCGCTTTGAACGGGGCGACCCGGATCCCCTCCCGCCGGAAAAGCCGGCAGAGAGCAGTGACGACAGCGCTCTTGCCCACGCCGGATGCGGTCCCCTGGACCATCAATGCCCTGGCCCGCGGCGGCGTCACGCGATCCCCCCCGCCCGGGCGGGAAGGGTGACCCCCCGGGCGCCTGCGTGCGCCTGGCAGGCTGTCACGAAGTGGCGGGCCACTTCCGGGCAGGAGCCCCAGTGGAGGTGCAGGTAGCTCCCGAGCGCATTGGCCACCAGGTAGCCCTCCGCCTCGGCTCCGCCGGCCGGAAGCCGGCGCACCCGGTAGGCGTGGGCGCTGGCCGCAGGCGTCTCCAGCAGGGAAGATGCGTGGAACTCGTGGCCACGGAGGCTGAGACCCGCGGGGCCCAGGGGCGAAGGGTGCACGAGGTCCACGCTGCAATAGGCCAGCGTCCCCCGCCCCGGGAACCGGATCGTGGCGTCGAAGACCCCGACCATCGGGTGCTGGCGGCCCTCCCCGTCCTCGATGGCCCTGCACAGATACATGAAGCCGCCGCACTCGGCCAGAACGGGCAGCCCAGACGCTACGGCCCGGCGGATCTCCTCCCGCATCGCGCCGTTGCCGGCCAGCCGCGGGGCCTCGGCCTCCGGGTAGCCACCCCCGAGATAGAGGCCGCCGAGACCGGCCGGCAGGCACTCGTCGGCGAGCGGGCTGAAGGGGACGAGGTCCCCCCCTGCGGCGTCCAGGAGGTCCAGGTTATCCTGATAGTAGAAGGAGAAGGCGGCATCTCGCGCGACGCCGATCTGCACGACTGGTCGGGCCGGGGGGACCGGAGGATCCGAGGGGACAGGCAGGGGCCGCGCTGCCGAGGCGACGCGCAGGATCCCCTCGAGATCCAGGTGTGCCTCCGCCGCAGCAGCCAGCCGCGCCACCTGCTCCGGCGAGAGGGTGCGCGCCTCGGGGGTGAGGAGGCCGAGGTGTCGTTCCGAGATCGCCAGCGCCTCATCCCAGGGTAAGGCCCCCAGGACCGGCACGCCGAGGGGGGCGACGGCCGCCGCCAGCGTCTCCCGGTGGGGGACCCCACCCACCCGGTTGAAGATGACCCCCGCCAGAGAGAGGGCCGGGTCAAACCGGGCGAATCCGAGAGCGAGGGCGCCGGCGGACCGGGCGACCCCCTGGGCATCGAGGACCAGGAGGACCGGCGTTGCCGTGAGGCGGGCCACCTCCGCGGCACTCCCCCGATCATCGGCGCCGCCCGCCCCATCGAAGAGACCCATCATCCCCTCGATCAGCGCCAGCCCTCCCGGGGGCTCGTGCCGGGTCAGGGAAACCCGCACCCACTCCGGTGAGCTCATCCAGGGATCCAGGGATCGCGCGGGCCGCCCCGCCACCGCCCCGAGGTGCGCCGCATCGATGAAGTCGGGCCCGACCTTGAAAGGAGCCACGGGAAGGCCCCGGCGTCTCAGCGCCGCCGCCAGGGCGAGGCAGACCGTGGTCTTCCCGGTCCCGGTCCCCGTCCCGGCCACCAGCACCCGGCCCATCCGCTCCTCCCCAAAAGCAAAGCGCCCTGACCTCGCAAGAGGTCAGGGCGCCCCGAGCCCAAAAGAGGCGACGCGCCGGGGACGGCGCGTCGGCTATGGCGCACGCGGGGGCGGCCTTTCCCCTCGGAAGGCTACGCCCACCCGAGGGGCTGGGTCGGTCTCCTGGCTCGCGGCTCCGCTTACTCTCTGCGCCTTCCCGGCCTCCCCACCGTCACGGGGGGAGGGCCAGTGGCTCCACTGCAGATTTCAACGCCGCTCACAGTTGCGGGGCAGCAATGGCTTTGCCGGTTCCCCGGCGCACCATTTTCCCGGCACCCAGCCCGGATGTGATGTGCCCCTTTGTACCGGAGCCGCGTGGGG
>DASYVA010000146.1 GCA_036000645.1 Candidatus Methylomirabilis sp. | reverse complement strand
ACTACGAGGGCTACCACGTGGTGAAGGGGGTGGACCAGGTCGTCCCGGTGGACGTCTACGTCCCCGGCTGCCCCCCCCGCCCCGAGGCCCTGATCTACGGCGTGCTCAAGCTCCAGGAGAAGATCGCCCGGATGTCCATTGCCCGCCCCGCGCGCGCGGGGGCCCCGGCCGCCGCGCCGGCGGGGGCGACGGTTTAGCGACGGCCGGAGGGTGCACGGTGGCGGAAGCCGCGAAGGGCACGCACAAGGCAGAGGCGGCGCCGCCCCGGATGGCGGAGGCGGAGGGGACGCCCGAGGCGAAGGCGTTCCTCACGGCCCTGCGGGCGAAGGTGGGGGAGGCCATCGTGGAGGCGCGGACCCGGGGCCGGGAGGTGGTGCTCCAGGTCCGCCCCGACCGGAACGTGGAGGTGGCCCAGACCCTCTCGGACATGGGCCTCGAGTACCTGAACTGCCTCTGCGGCGTGGACTGGATCGCCCAGAAGCAGTTGGAAGTGGTCTACAACGTCTCCTCCCTCAGCCAGCCGGTCAAGGTGGAGATGAAGGTCTTCCTCCCGCGGGATGACCCCCGCGTCCGGAGCGTCGTCCCGATCTGGGCCGGGGCGAACTGGCACGAGCGGGAGACCTACGATCTGTTCGGGGTGGTCTTCGAGGCGCACCCCGACTTCCGGCGGATCCTTCTCCCGGAGGACTGGCTGGGGTACCCCCTCCGGAAGGACTACGAGGACGAGCGGATGCCCCGGTTCGACGCCGCCGAGAAGAAGCGGCGGGCGCGCCTCTTCAGCCGGGACGCCGAGGCGCCGCCCGAGGAAGGGGACTAGCCATGGTCACGCGAGCCATCACGCCGGCGCCGACGGCCGAGGAGCTGATGGCCACCCGCGCCTCCGAGACCATGGAGGAGATGTACGTGAACATGGGGCCGCAGCACCCGTCCACCCACGGGGTGCTCCGCCTCCTCCTGAAGCTGGACGGGGAGATCGTCCTGGATGTCTGGCCCTACATCGGCTACCTGCACCGCTGCCACGAGAAGATTGGGGAGAACCGCGAGTACATCCAGATCATCCCCTACACCGACCGCCTGGACTACCTGGCCTCCATGTATAACAACTTCGGCTACGTCACCGCGGTGGAGAAGGTGGCCGGGATCAAGATCCCCGAGCGGGCCGAGTACATGCGCGTCATCCTCGGGGAGCTCCAGCGGATCGCCTCCCACCTCATCTGGTTGGGGACCTTCGGTCTCGACCTGGGGAACTTCACGATCTTCATGTGGTGCTTTCGCGAGCGGGAGATGGTCCTCGACCTCTTCGAGGCCGTGAGCGGGCAGCGGCTCAATTACTCCTTCTTCCGGATCGGCGGGATGCCGATGGATTTCCCGGAGGGCTGGATCGGGGACTGCAAGGCCTTCCTGGAGTGGTTCAAGCCGCGGCTTCCGGAGTACGACCGCCTGACCACGGACAACATCATCTGGCAGAAGCGGACCCAGGGGGTCGGGATCCTCACCCAGGAGGATGCGCGCGCCTACGCGGTGAGCGGGCCGATGCTCCGCGGGAGCGGGATCCGGTGGGACCTCCGGAAGAACGACCCCTACTCCATCTACGACCGGTTCGACTTCGACGTGCCGGTGGGGGAGCGGGGGGACGTGTGGGACCGGTTCTGGGTCCGGCGGCGGGAGATCGAGGAGAGCGTCAAGATCGTGGAGCAGGCGCTCCGGGACATCCCGCCGGGGCCGATCATGGCGAAGGTCCCCACCGGCATAAAGCCGCCGGTGGGCCACCTCTACTCCCGGGTGGAGAGTCCGCGGGGGGAGCTGGGCGACTACATCGTCTCGGACGGGTCGAAGCGCCCGTATCGCTACAAGGTCCGCTCCCCGGCCTACGTGAACCTGTCCGCCATCTCCGCCATGCTGCCCGGTTGCCTCCTCGCCGACGCGGTCGCCGTGCTGGGAAGCATCGACATCGTGCTGGGAGAGGTGGACCGGTGATCCCGGTCCCGTCGGCCCACCACGTCCGTGCCCTCGACTGGCTCTACACCGCCCTCGCGGCGTTCGGCGTGCCCTGGCTCGTCGTCGAGCTGGTCGAGATGCTGGTCGTGGTCAGCATCATCATCGGGTTCATCTCCGTGGTGGCCATGTTCCTGATCTGGTGGGAGCGGAAGATCAGCGCCCACATCCAGGCCCGCTTCGGCCCCATGCGGGTGGGGGGCTGGCACGGGTGGGCGCAGTCCATCGCCGACGGGGTCAAGCTCCTGCTCAAGGAGGACATCATCCCGCGGGGGGCGGACCGGCCCGTCTTCATCCTGGCCCCCATGGTCGTCTTTGCCTCCGCCCTGGCCGCCTACGTGGTCCTCCCCTTCGGCCCCGGCCTGATCGTGACCGACCTGAACATCGGGATCCTCTACCTGATCGCCGTCTCCTCCCTCACCGTGCTCGGGATCATCATGGCCGGATGGAGCAGCAACAACAAGTACGCCACGCTCGGGGCGATGCGCTCGGCGGCCCAGAGCATCTCCTACGAGATCCCCCTGGTGGTCTCCCTGCTGGGTCCCATCATGCTGGCCGGCTCGCTCAGCATGACGAAGATCGTGGAGGCGCAGCGGCACCTCTGGTTCATCGTCCCCCAACTGGTCGCCTTCTTCACCTACTTCACCTGTGCGATTGCCGAGACGAACCGCCTCCCCTTCGATATCCCCGAGGCGGAGTCGGAGCTCGTGGCCGGCTTCCACGTCGAATACTCCGGGATGCGGTTCGCCATCTTCTTCCTGGCGGAGTACGCCAACATGTTCACGGTCTGCGCGATTGGCACGACGGCCTTCCTGGGGGGCTGGCAGGGGCCGGGGCCGGAGGCGCTGGCCCCATTCTGGTTCCTGGGGAAGACCTTCTTCCTCCTCTTCGTGATGCTGTGGATCCGCTGGTCGCTGGCGCGGCTGCGGGTGGACCAGCTCATGCACCTGGGCTGGAAGGTGCTGCTGCCGATCGCCTTCGCCAACCTGGTCGTGACGGGGGTCGCGGTCCTGCTGGCGTAGGCCGCCAGGGGAGAAGCCCATGGGTCGATACCTCTCGGACATCTGGTTCGGGTTCATCAGCATCCTCTCCTCCATGGCCATCACGCTCCGGTACCTCTTCACCCCGGCCATCACCGTCCAGTACCCGGAGGAGAAGCGGGAGATGCCCCTCCGGGCCATGAACAAGCACTACCTGACCGTGGACCTGGACACCGGAAAGCTCAAGTGCACCGCCTGCGACCTCTGCGCCGTGATCTGCCCGACCAAGTGCATCCACATCGTGGGGGAGGGGAAGGGGAAGGTCCGCCACCCGATCGAGTTCGACATCGACCACAACCTCTGCATGTACTGCAACCTCTGCGTGGAGGTTTGCCCCTTCGACGCCATCACCATGTGGACCGGCAACTACGAGTTCGGCGGCTTCAGCCGGACCGACCTCTTCATTGACATCCACGAGCTGACGGCGCCGGGGTTCGTGCCGACCCCCACGACCCCGCGGCTCCCCGCGGGCAGGGCGGCCAAGGCGCCCGCGCGCAAATGAACACGGGCCCGCGTCCATGACCACGGCTCTCTTCTTCCTCTTCGCCGGCTTCGTCGTGGCGGCCGCCCTGATGGTGGTCCTGGGCCGCAACCTGGTCCACTCCGCCATCGCCCTCATCTTTACCTTCTTCGGCATGGCGGCCCTCTACGTCCTGCTGGACGCCGAGTTCCTGGCGGCGGTGCAGGTGCTCCTCTACATCGGCGGCATCACCATCCTCCTCCTCTTCGCCATCATGCTCACCAGCCGGCTTTCCCCCAGGGGGATGGAGATCTTCAACGAACAGGTGATTCCCGGGGCCCTGGTGAGCGGGGGCATCCTGGTCGTCCTCGTCTACGCCGCCTGGCAGGGGATCCGGCCGGTCGGCCCCCCCCCGGCGCCCCTCGATTCGACCACGTCGCTCGGCACCATGTTCCTCACCAGCCACGTCCTGCCCTTCGAGGTAGCCTCGATCCTGCTCCTGGTGGCGATGGTCGGGGCGATACTCCTCGCCCGAAAGGACCGCTAGTGCCGGGCCAACGAACTGCCCCGAGGATTGCAGCCGAGCCGCGGGTGGCGCCGGCGGCTGCCCCCGAGCGGCCGGGCGGAGTGGGACCCCCTCGGCCTCCTGCCGCAATGCCGCGCATTGCGGGAGGGGCTGAGCGGGTGACGGAGCCCGGGCGCGAGTGGGGCACGCCGGCGACAGGACCCGCGGGAGAACGGTCTGGCAGGAGTGGGCCGCATTACTTGGAGTGGCGCTAGCCGTGGTTCCCCTCCACTTCTACCTGGTCCTGGGCGCCGTCCTCTTCGCCATCGGGGTCTTCGGGACGCTCACCCGCCGCAACGCCATCGCCATCTTGATGAGCATCGAGCTGATGTTGAACGCGGTGAACCTGGACTTCATCGCCCTGGCCCGCTACCTGCCCAAGTCGGCCCTCCAGGGACAGGTCTTCGCGGTCTTCGTGATCGCGGTCGCCGCGGCGGAGGCCGCGGTGGGGCTGGCCATCGTCCTCGGGCTCTACCGGAACTTCCGCACGGTGAACGTGGACGAGATCAACCTCATGAAGTGGTAGGGGCCTCCCCATGGTCTCCCTCGTCTGGCTGGTCCCCGTCCTCCCCCTCCTGGGGGTGATCGTGAACGGCCTGTTCGGCCGCACGGTCATCCGGGAGAGAGCCCACCTGGTGGCGGTGCCGGCGGCCGGCCTCTCCTGCCTCGTCGCCCTCCTGGTCTTCGTGGACGTCGTCCTCCGGGGAGCCACCCTGGACTGGGACCTCTACACCTGGATGGCGGCGGGGGACTTCCGGGTCAGCGTCGGCTTCCTGGTGGATCCGCTCTCGGCGGTCATGATGCTGACCGTCACCTTCGTGGGGTTCGTCATTCACGTCTACGCCGTCGGCTACATGCACGACGACCCGGGCTACCCGCGCTTCTTCACCTACATGAACCTCTTCATGTTCGCCATGCTGATGCTGGTCCTGGCGAACAACTACCTGGTCCTGTTCCTCGGCTGGGAGGGGGTGGGGCTCTGCTCGTACCTCCTCATCGGCTACTGGTACGAGAAGCACTCCGCCTCGACGGCCGGGAACAAGGCCTTCATCGTGAACCGGATCGGGGACCTCGGGTTCCTCCTGGGCCTCTTCCTCCTCTGGACGGTCTTCGGGACCTTCCACTTCCAGACGATCTTCGCGAAGGCCCCGGCGCTCCTCCCCGCGGGGGGGACGGTCGCGACCGTCCTCACCCTCCTCCTCTTCGTGGGGGCGGTCGGGAAGAGCGCCCAGCTCCCCCTCTACGTCTGGCTCCCCGATGCCATGGAGGGCCCCACGCCGGTCTCGGCCCTGATCCACGCCGCCACCATGGTGACGGCCGGGGTCTACATGGTGGCCCGCTCGGGGGCCCTGTACGCGCTGGCCCCCTTCAGCGCGGAGGTCGTGGCGACGGTGGGGGCGCTCACCGCCGTCTTCGCCGCCACGATCGCCTGCGCCCAGAACGACATCAAGCGGGTGGTGGCCTACTCCACCATCAGCCAGCTCGGGTACATGTTCCTCGGGGCCGGGCTCGGCGCGTACACCTCCGGCATCTTCCACCTGGTGACCCACGCCTTCTTCAAGGCCCTCCTGTTCCTCGGCTGCGGGGCCGTGATCCACGCACTGCACCACGAGCAGGACATGTGGAAGATGGGAGGCCTCCGGAAGGTCATGCCCATCACGGCCACCACCTTTCTCATCGCGGCCCTGGCGAACGCCGGCATCTTCCCCTTCGCCGGGTTCTGGTCGAAGGACGAGATCCTCTTCGCCGCCTACAGCGGGGGACACACGGTCCTTTGGGCCCTCGGGGCCGCCGGGGCCTTCCTGACCGCCTTCTACATGTTTCGCCTCTACTTCGTCACCTTCGCGGGCCCCTCCCGGCTGGACCCCCACCTGGCCGGGCACGTGCACGAGGCCCCGCCCGTCATGACCCGACCGTTACTCACCCTGGCCGTCTTCGCGGTCGGCATCGGGGCGGTGCTCGGATTCCCACCGGAGCACGGCCTCTTCCACCGGTTCCTCGCCCCGGCGGTGGCAGCCGCCCACGCGGAGCCGGCACAGGCCGGCCTGTCCCTCGAGGTCGGCCTGGCCCTCGTCTCGCTGGCGATCGCCGGGGCCGGGATCCTGCTGGCCTACCAGCTCTACGTGGTCTCCCCGGCGCTGCCGGAGCGCCTGGCGAGGTCCCTGCGCCCCCTCCATACGCTCCTGGCCCGGAAGTACTACGTGGACGAGCTGTACAACGCCGTCTTCGTCAACGGGTTGCTGGGGCTCTCGCGGCTGGCCTGGCGAGGGGACGACCGGATAGTGGACGGAGCGGTGAACCGGGCGGCGACCGCGACGGTCGGGGCCAGCGCCTTTTCCGCCTGGCGCCTGGACCTGGCCATCGTGGACGGCCTGGTCAACTGGATCGCCGACGCCCTGCAAGAGGGGAGCGACCGGGTGAAGCGGGTGCAGACCGGCCTGGTCCAGAACTACATCATGGCGATGGCCCTGGGGATCTTCGCCATCGTCAGCCTGTACCTGTTCTTCTAGGAGAGGGGGCCCATGGCGCTCGACGGCTGGATCCTGACCCTGATCACATTCCTGCCCACGGTCGGGGCCGTCCTGATCCTCCTCGCCCCGCCGGGCCGGCTCGCCCCGATCCGGGGGCTAGCCCTCGCCTTCTCGACGGCCACGTTCGTCCTCAGTCTCTGGATCCCCTGGCGCTTCGACATGGCCACGGCCGACATGCAGTTCGTCCAGCAGGTCCCGTGGATCCCGGCCATCGGCGTGTCGTACTTCGTGGGGCTGGACGGGATCAGCCTCTGGCTGATCCTGCTGACCACGCTCCTCAGCGCCATCTCGGTCCTGGCCTCCTGGGGGCCCATCACGGAGCGGGTGAAGGAGTACATGGTCTTCATGCTGCTCCTGGAGACGGGGATGCTGGGGGTCTTCGTGTCCCTGGACTTCTTCCTCTTCTACGTCTTCTGGGAGGTCATGCTGGTCCCCATGTACTTCCTGATCGGGGTCTGGGGGGGGCCCCGGAAGCTCTACGCCGCCATCAAGTTCTTCCTGTACACGCTCTTCGGCTCCGTCCTGATGCTCCTGGGGATCCTGGCCATCTTCTTCTACCACCACGCCCAGACGGGGGAGTACACCTTCAACATCTTCCGGATGGTGGAGCCGGGCCTGCCGCCCAACTACCAGTGGTGGATCTGGCTCTCCTTCTTCATCGCCTTCGCCATCAAGGTCCCCATGTTCCCGTTCCACACGTGGCTCCCCGACGCCCACGTGGAGGCGCCCACGGCTGGCTCCGTCATCCTGGCCGGCGTCTTACTGAAGATGGGGACCTACGGGTTCCTCCGCTTCAGCCTCCCCATGCTCCCCGACGCCAGCCGGGAGTTCATCTGGCTCATCGTGCTCCTCTCCGTCATCGCGATCATCTACGGGGCCATGGTCTCCCTCGTGCAGCCGGACATGAAGAAGCTGATCGCCTACTCCTCGGTGAGCCACATGGGCTTCGTCACCCTGGGAATCTTCGCGCTGAACGCCCAGGGGATTCAGGGGTCCATCCTCCAGATGGTCAACCACGGGCTCTCCACCGGGGCCCTCTTCCTCATCGTCGGTCTCATCTACGACCGGCGGCACACCCGGATGATCGCCGACCTGGGCGGCCTGAGCGGAGTCATGCCGGTCTATGCCACCTGCTTCGCCATTATCATGCTCTCCTCCATGGGCCTGCCCGGCCTCAATGGGTTCGTGGGGGAGATTCTGATCCTGCTGGGCGCGTTCCGGGTGGATTGGCGGTGGGCCGCCGCCGGGGCGATCGGCATCGTGCTCGGGGCGGCGTACCTCCTGTGGCTCTACCAGCGGACGATGTTCGGGCCCATCACCCACGAGGAGAACCGGACCCTGACGGACCTGGACGGCCGGGAGCTGGCCACGCTGGTCCCCATCATTATCCTCTGCTTCTGGATCGGGCTGTACCCCATGCCGTTCCTGAACGCCATGGCCCCCTCCGTGAACAAGGTCATTCAGAAGGTCAACGCGACAGCCGCCCTGCGGGCGGAGGCGCCGGCGCCGCGGCTGCCGGAGGAGGCGAAGACCGTCCGATGAGCACCACCTTCAACCCCGCCGACGTCTGGCTCCTCCTCCCGGAGCTGATGGTGGCCGGATGCGCGACGGCCGTCCTCGTCCTCGACTTCTGCCTCGGGGAGCGGGTCCGGACGGCGCTCGGCTGGCTCAGCGTGGCGGGACTGCTGGCGGCGGGGGGGCTCGCGGCGGGCCAGGTGGGGCAGCGGGCCGTCGGCTTCTCCGGCATGCTCCTGGTGGACCCGTTCGCCGTCTACTTCAAGGTGATCTTCCTGGTGGCCACCCTGATGATCATTTTAATGGCCATGCCTTACCTCAGGGTCGAGCAGGTGGGGGCGGGCGAGTTCTACGCCATCACCCTCTACGCCACCGCGGCCATGATGCTGATGGGGGCGGCGGGGAACCTCCTCTCCCTCTACGTGGCGCTGGAGACCATGGCCATCTCCATCTACGTGCTCTGCGGCTACCTGAAGCGGGACCAGAAGTCCAACGAGGCGGCCCTGAAGTACCTGCTGATGGGCGCCTTCTCCTCGGGGGTCATCCTCTACGGGATGGTGATGCTGTACGGCCTCACGGGCACCCTGGACCTCCGGGAGGTGGGGGCGGCCCTCAGGGGCGTCCCCCTCACCAACCCCGCCCTGGTCGTGGGGATGGTGATGCTCACGGCGGGGTTCGGGTTCAAGATCGCCATGGTCCCGTTCCACATGTACATCCCGGACGTCTACGAGGGCGCCCCGACGCCGGTCACCGCCTACATCGCGGTGGCCTCGGAGGCGGCGGGGTTCGCCGCCCTGCTCCGGGTCTTCTTCCTGGCCATGCCGATGCTCCAGGTGAACTGGACCTTGCTGTTCTCGGTCTTGGCGGCCCTCACCATGACCGTGGGGAACGTGGTGGCGATCGCCCAGACCAACATCAAGCGGATGCTGGCCTACTCCGGCATCGCCCACGTGGGCTACACCCTCATCGGGCTGGCGGCCGGGACGGAGCTCGGCATCTCGGCCATGCTGCTGTACGTCCTGGCCTACTACTTCATGACGGCGGGCGCCTTCGCCATGGTCGTCTACCTGTGCAGCGGCCAGGTGAAGGGGGACCGGATCGAGGACTTCGCCGGGCTGGCCCAGGCCCACCCGGCGGCCGCCTTCGCCATGCTGATCTTCCTCTTAAGCCTCACCGGCATCCCGCCCACGGTGGGGTTCGTGGGGAAGTTTTACCTGTTCAGCGCAGCCATCGAGAGCAAGATCTACTGGCTGGCCGTCGTCGGGGTCGTCAACACCGTCATCTCCCTCTTCTACTACATGCGGGTGGCCATGGTGATGTACATGCGGGAGAGCCCGTCGTCCTTGCCGGTGAACCGGTCGCTGGCGCTGACGGCCGCGCTGGCCCTGGCCCTCCTCGGGACATTAGTCATCGGGGTCTACCCCGAGCCCTTCCTCGAGGTGGCGCGGGCCTCCATCCGGGGGGTCCTGGGGTAGGGGGGCGGGCCGCCGGTCCGGCGGGCGCCGCGCTTGCCCGCTGGCGAGGTCCGGCGGTATACTCGGTGAGAAGCGATGCGGGGCGAACCATCCCCCTGGCGGCAGGTGGGGCTCCTGGCCGGCCTGGGGCTGACCCTGGCGGTGGCGACGGCCATCGGGGTGGGCGTGGGCATCCTGGCCGATCGCTGGCTGGGGAGCGAGCCCTGGGGGTTGATCCTGGGGCTCCTGCTCGGCGTCACGGCCGGCTTCCGGCAGGTCCTGCGGGACATCCGACGGGCCACGCGCGCCTGAATTTTTTTTGCCCGAGTTTGTGCAAAGCGGAACATGGCGGCCAGACGCCGCCGGGACGGGAGCGCCGTGGAGGCCATCGAGCATTCCGCGATCTTCATGATCCCGAACTTCCTCGCCCCCTGGCTGCCGGGGGCCTTCGTCCCGGACCATGTGGCGATGGCCTGGCTGGTGATCGCCCTGCTGACCGCACTCTCGGTCCTCTGTACCCGCCGCCTCCAGCCGGTGCCCGGCCCCCTGCAGAACGCGCTGGAGGTGACGCTCGAAGCCTTCACCGGCGTCATTGACTCCATCATCGGCCATCACGGGCGGAAGTACCTCCCCCTCCTGGGGGCCGTGGGCCTCTTCATCCTGGTGGCCAACCTGCTCGGCCTCGTCCCGGGGTTCAAGTCGCCGACGGCGAACATCAACACCACGGCCGCCCTGGCCCTCACGATCTTCGTCGCCTACCACTACTTCGGGGTCCGGGAGCAGGGGGCCCTCACCTACGCGAAGCACTTCCTGGGCCCGGTGGGCTCGCTGCCGAAGGCCCTTCTCATCGTGATGGGGCCGATCATGGTCCCCGTGTTCGTCCTGGTGGAAGTGATCGGGCACTGCGCACGGGTTCTCTCCCTCTCCATCCGGCTCTTCGGGAACATCTTCGGGGAGGACGCCGTGATCCTCTTCCTGTTCTTCCTGGCCCCCCTGATCGCGCCGCTGCCGATGATGGGGCTGGCCATCTTCACCAGCGTCGTGCAGACGCTGGTGTTCGTCATGCTCTCCACGATCTACATCGCGGGGGCCGTGGAGCACGCCCACGAGGAACCCTGAGCCCCCGCGGGGTTGCCCGGATCGCCTCCGGCGCGGCCGGCCCGTCAACCCCTCCTCACGCAGGCGCCGGCGGACCCCAGGAGCAGTTGGAGGGAAAGGAGGACGGTGCATGAAGGGAACGCGGGGGGTGGGAGTGGTCGTGGCCGCAGGCCTCCTTCTCGCCCTGGCGACGGTGGCTGGAGCGGCCGAGCCGGCCGGGGCGAGGGACACCACGTACTTCTGGATGACCGTAGTCACGGGTGGCTTCGGGATGGCCATCGCCTCGGCCATGGCTGCCTTCGCCCAGGGGCGCGCCGTCGCGGCGGCCCTCGACGGGATGGCCCGGCAGCCGAACGCCGCGGGCCGGATCCAGACGGCCCTCATCATCGGGTTGGCCTTCATCGAGTCGCTGGCCATCTACGTGCTGCTCATCGCGCTCATCCTGTTGTTCGCGAACCCCTTCGCCGCCGAGCTGTTGAAGGGGTAACCTGGCGGGAAGGGGCCGTCCGGCCCCTTCCCGATTTTCTGGAGGCCACTCGTACCAACCTTCACATGCTGATCGAGTACCTGCCCATCGGCATCCTGATCCTCCTGGCGGTCGCCTTCGCCGGAGGATCGATCCTCCTCTCGTCCCTCATCGGTCCGAGGCACCCCACCCCCGAGAAGCTGGCTCCCTACGAGTGCGGCATCACGCCGGTCGGGTCGGCCCGGGACCGGTTTGCCGTGCGGTTCTACCTGGTCGCCATGCTCTTCATCGTGTTCGACATCGAGATCGTCTTCCTCTACCCCTGGGCGGTCATCTACCGCTCGCTCGGCTGGTTCGGCTTCTGGGAGATGGTCGCCTTCCTCGGGGTCCTCTCCCTGGGGCTTGCCTACGTCTGGCGGAAGGGGGGCCTGGAGTGGGAGTAGGCGGGGGGCGAGAGGAGCCCCGGGCGGTGGCCAAGCTCCGGGAGCGGTTCCCGGACGCGGTCCGGGAGGTCCGGCACGTGCGGGGCGAGGTGACGGTGGTCGTGGCCCCCGCAGTGATCCCGGAGGTCTGCCGCTTCCTGCGCGATGACCCCGAGCTGCGCTACGAGTTCCTCTCCGACCTGACCAGCGTGGACCGGCTGCGCCTGCCCGAGGCCTCGCCCCGGTTCGAGGTGGTCTACCACCTCACCTCCCTCCGCAGCAGCAGCCGCCTCCGGCTGAAGGTGCGGGTCCCGGAAGGGGAGCCGGTCCCGACCCTCACCGGCGTGTGGGAGGGGGCCAACTGGCTGGAGCGGGAGGTCTATGACCTCATGGGGATCCCGTTCCGCGACCACCCCGACCTCCGGCGGCTCGTCCTGCCGGACGACTTCGAGGGCCACCCGCTCCGCAAGGACTTCCCGGTCACCACGGAGCCCCGGTGGTGGGAAGAGGAGGGGCGGCGGTGACCGAGACCCGGACCATGATGCTGAACATGGGCCCGCAGCACCCCTCCACCCACGGGGTTCTCCGCCTGGTCCTGGAGCTGGACGGGGAGGTGGTGGTCCGCTGCGTCCCCCACATCGGCTATCTGCACACCGGCATGGAAAAGATCATGGAGGAGAAGCGGTACCAGCAGGCCATCACGGTCACCGATCGCATGGACTACCTGGCCCCGATGTCGAACAACCTGGCCTTCGTCCTCTCCGTGGAGAAGCTCCTGGGCATCGAGCCGACGGAGCGGGCCGAGGTCATCCGGGTCATGATGGCCGAGCTGACCCGCATCAAGAGCCACCTGGTCTGGCTGGGGACCCATGCCCTCGACATCGGGGCCATGAGCGTCTTTCTCTACTGCTTCCGGGAGCGGGAGAAGATTCTGGACCTGTATGAGATGGTGAGTGGCCAGCGGATGATGTCGTCCTACATCCGGGTGGGCGGGCTCATGGCGGACCTCCCCGAGGGCTTCGAGCGGGCCGTTCGGGACTTCATCGGGGAGTTCCCCCAGCGGGTGGACGAGTACGAGGACCTCCTCACCAGAAACCCGCTCTGGACACAGCGGACCGTGGGGGTGGGCGTCCTGAAGCGGGAGGAGGCGATTGCCCTGGGGGTCTCGGGGCCGAGCCTGCGCGCGTCGGGCGTCCCCTGGGACATCCGGAAGGCCTGGCCCGACTCCGGCTACGACCGGTTCCACTTCGACATCTCCCTGGGGCAGAACGGCGATGTC
>DASYVA010000145.1 GCA_036000645.1 Candidatus Methylomirabilis sp. | reverse complement strand
GGTCATGGTGATCGCCATCATGTTCATTCTGGTGAACCTCCTCGTGGACCTGCTCTATCGGACCCTCAACCCGCGGATGCGGGAAGCCTGAGGCAGGGCCATGGCCGAGGCCATCCTGGCGAACCCCCCCCTCTCCGCCGTCAGGCGGGTCTCTCCCTCCGCCCTGATGTGGCTCCGGTTCAAGGCGAACCGGGGGGCCGTGGTGGGTCTGGTCATCTTCTGCCTTTTCGCTCTGGTCTCGCTCTTCGCCCCCGTCCTCGCCCCCTACGACCCGATCGAGCAGCACTACCAGGAGGCATTCCAGCCCCCCTCGGCCGGGCACTGGCTGGGGACGGACTCCTTCGGCCGGGACATGCTGTCCCGGATCATCTATGGGAACCGGATTTCCTTCATCGTGGGGTTCACGTCCGTCACCATCGCCATGGCCTTCGGGGTGCTGATCGGCCTGGTGGCCGGGTACTTCGGGGGGTTCCTGGAGGCCGTCCTGATGCGGATCGTGGACGGCCTCCTGGCCTTCACCCCCCTGGTTCTCGCCATCGCCTTCATCGCGGTCCTGGGGCTGGGCCTGCAGAACGTCGTCGTGGCGCTGGCGTTCACCTTCATCGGGATGTTCGCGCGGGTCACGCGGGGGGACGTGCTGAACATCAAGGAGGAGCCGTTCGTCGAGGCCGCGCAACTCCTCGGCCTGGGACACGCCGCGGTGATCCGACGGCATATTCTCCCTAACGTCCTGAGCCCCATCATCGTCCAGTACGGCCTGAACCTGGCGGTCGCCATCCTCCTCGAGTCGGGGCTTTCGTTCCTCGGCCTCGGGGTCGCGCCCCCCACGCCCGACCTCGGGCTGATGATCGCCGAGGGTCGCGGGTTCATCGTCATGGCGCCCTGGATCTCGGGGTTCCCGGGTCTCACCCTCGTGGTGGTCCTGGTGGGCTTGAACCTCTTCGGGGACGGCCTCCGGGACGCTCTCGATCCCAAGGGTCAGATCACTGGATGACCGCGTGACCCAGATGCCGCAGTCAGCCTCTTCGCCCGTCCCCCCTCCCCTCCTGCAGGTGCGGGACCTGAGCGTCTCCTTCGAGACGCCCGGCGGATTGGTGAACATCCTGAACCGGATCTCCTTTGAGGTGCAGGAGGGGGAGATCGTGGGCCTCCTCGGGGAATCCGGGGCGGGCAAGAGTGTCCTCGCCGACACCATCCTGGGACTGCTCCCCACCCCGCCGGCCCGCATCAGCGGTGAGGTCCTCTACCGGGGTCAGGACCTCCGGCGCCTGTCGGAGAAGGCCCTCAGCGCCATTCGGGGCAACGAGGTGGCCATGATCTTCCAGGATCCCACCTCGGCCCTCAACCCGGTCTTCCGGGTGGGCCTGCAGGTGGCGGAGCCGCTCGAGTTGCACCAGCGACTTCCTCGGCGCCTCGCCCTCGAGCGGGTGGTCGAGTTCTTTCGGCGGGTTGGCATCCCCTCGGCGGAGAGCCGGGTCCAAAACTACCCGCATCAGTTCAGCGGCGGGATGCGCCAGCGGGTCGTCATCTCCATGGCCATGACCTGTCGGCCGAAGGTGCTGATCGCCGACGAGCCGACCTCCTCATTGGACGTGACCATCCAGGCGCAGATCCTCGAGCTCATCCGCGGCCTGGTCCAGGAGCTCCAGGCGGCGGTGCTCTTCATCTTCAATGACCTGGCCCTCGTCTCCCACATGTGCCACCGGTTGCTGATCCTGTACGCCGGACAGATCGTGGAGGCCGGCCCGGTGGACGCTGTCCTGGCGTCCCCCCGCCATCCCTACACCCGAGGCCTCCTCGGCTCCGTCCCACGCCTGGGGGTCCGGCGTCTGGAGCCGATCCCGGGCCAGCTGCCCGCCCCGGCCGAATACCTCGCCGGGTGCCGGTTTCATCCCCGCTGTCCCCTCCCCCAGAAGGACGCCCACTGCGCGGCCACCCCGCCAGCCCTGGAGGTCCTCGCCCCGGGGCACGCGGTGGCGTGCTGGAAGGCCGAGCGCTAGCCCGTGGAGAACCTGGTCCTCTGCCGCCTGGTGGACGTCAAGAAGTACTTCGCGATCCCGCAGCGGTTCCACATCCGCCATCTCCTGGGCGGGGCACCGCCCCCCAGGGTCGTGAAGGCGCTGGATGGGATCAGCCTGGAGATTCGCCAGGGAAAGACGCTCGGCCTGGTGGGAGAGTCCGGGTGCGGGAAGACCACCACCGGCCGCCTGGTGATGCGGGCCGACCGGCCCAGTGCCGGCGAGATCCTCTTCAATGGCACCGACATCACTCATCTGACGGGGGAGGCGCTCTTCCACTACCGGCGGCAGGCCCAGATCATCTACCAGGACCCGTTCACCTCCTTGAACCCCCGCATGACGGTCCGCCGGATCATCCGGGAGCCTTTGGAGGTCCACCGGGTAGTTCCGGCGGCGGCGATGGAGGACCGGGTCCAGGCACTGCTCGCCAAGGTCGGCCTGGACCGGAGCGCCGCGGACCGTTACCCCCACGAGTTCTCCGGCGGCCAGATCAAGCGGGTGGCCATCGCCCGGGCCATCGCCGTGGAGCCGAAACTGCTGGTGGCGGACGAAGCGGTCTCAGGGCTGGATCTTTCGGTGAAGGCGCAGATCCTGAATCTGCTGCAAGACCTGCAGGAGGAGTTGGGCCTGACCTACATCTTCATCTCCCACGACCTGGGAGTGGTCCAATACGTCTGCCACATGGTGGCGGTCATGTATCTCGGACGGGTCGTCGAGCTCGGGACGCCTGCCCGAATCTTCAAGGCTCCCCAGCATCCCTATACGATTGCCCTCCTGCAGTCCTTCCCCCGGATGAAGGGGGAAGTCTCCGATTTCGAGATCCGCGCCACCATCCGCGGCGAGATCCCCAGCCCCATCGACCTCCCCCCCGGGTGCCGGTTCCAGCAGCGGTGCCCCAAGAAGCAGGCCCGGTGCGAGCAGGAGGAGCCCGAACTGCTCCCCGTCGGGGACGGCCATCAGGCGGCCTGCTTCTACCCGGGCCCCTAGCCGTCCACGCCAGCCTCCGCCGAGCCCGCGTGTCTACCCGACCGCCCGCTCTCTTCCCCTGTTAGTCGCGCGCGCCGATCCCCGCGCGGAGGCCCGGGCACTCTTCGGTCCCAGCCTGGCAAGCGAGAGATCGGGAGAAATGAGGCGAGGCGCAAGCGGGGAGCGGCGACGCTGGTCTTTCCTAGCGGATGATGACGCCGGCGTATCCCACCACCCGGCTGTAGTCGCGATTCACGTCGCCGGAGGTCATGTGCCGGAGGAGGCGGGCCGCCGTGGCGCCCAGGGCTTTGGCCGCCACGAGGACCGCGGCGGTTGGGTGGAAGCCGCACATGCTGATCCGGTGCTCCCGGACGGTGCGATGGAGCCCGGCTGCGTCCAGGGCCAGGATCTGCTCGATGGCCAGCCGGTCCTTCCGGTCCGCCACCGCCTGCGGCTCGTAGTGATTGAGGTCCGTGCTGGCCACCACGGTCACCCGCTTCGGGTACGCCGCCACCGCCTCGGCCACGGCCTGCCCCACCTCCTGGCAGGCGGCCAGCTCGTGGGACAGGAGGCAAATCGGCACGAAGGTGGGAACCGGCTCCTGCAGCTGCAGGAACGGAAGCTGGACCTCGATGGCGTGCTCCTTGAGATGGGCGAGATCATCCTCTTCGAGGACGTCGGACGCCTGCAGGATGCTCCGGGCGAGGCCGGTCTCGATAGGGACCTCCCCCAGCGGCGTGGCCCACGCCCCCCCGGTGACGATCGCCGCTCCCGCCCCGAGCCCCGTGTGGTTCGGGCCCAGGATCACGTAGACCTCAGGGGGCTCGAGGGCCCCATACACCTCCCCCGCGACCCGCCCCGAGTACATGTAGCCGGCGTGCGGGGCCACGACGGCCACCGCCCGCTCCCGGGGGCCGCGGGGAAGGAGGTCTTCCACCTGCCCCCGCAGGGCCGTCGCGGTCCCGGGGTAAAAGGACCCGGCGACCGCGGGCCGGCGGATCACCGGGACCATCCTAGTGCCTCCCGAAGTGGGCCCGTAGACAGGTCCCGAGGGCCTGGACCAGGTTTGGCCGGGTGTTGGTCAGGAAGACGGAGCGGTCGATGAGCTCGCGGAGGAAGAGACGGAACGAGTAGCACTTAAGGGGGGCGAGCCCCCGCATTTCCCACCTCCCGCCTTCCTACGGGGCCGGCCGGGCCCCGGCGACGTCGCTGGTGGCCTGCGTCAGGATCCACGTCGCCGCCTCCACCAGGTCGGCGGCGACGCAGTCGGGGCTGGCGCCAACGGTTTGTCGGATCCGGGCTGCCTCCTCCCGCCCGTGTCCCGTGAGCAGGAGCACTGTCCGCGACCCGACGCCCCGCCCCAGGAGAACATCGCTCAGATGGTCCCCGATAACGAAGGAGCGCGCCAGGTCCAGCCCGTGTTCCTCGGCGGCCCGCCGGATCAACCCGCCGCCCGGCTTCCGGCACTCGCACGTCCGGCGATAGGGGGGATGACCCTCCGTCGGGTGATGCGGGCAGTAGTAGACCCCGGCCACCTGCACGCCCTCTGCCGACAGCAAGGCGAGCAGATGCCCGTTGACCCGCTGAAGCGCCGCTTCGTCGAAGTATCCCCGGGCCACGCCCGACTGGTTGGTGACGATCACGAGACAGAAGCCGGCCGCCTGAAGCCGCCGGAGGGCGGCCGCGGCCCCCGGGATGAGACGGACCTGCTCCGGGGAGCCGATGTAGCCCAGCTCCTCGTTGATCGTCCCGTCTCGGTCCAGTATAACCGCCGGCCGGCCGGCCGGCCGCTCCCTCAGAGGGCCCGCACTCCCGGAGGAATGCCGCAGGAGCGTCAGGAGGGCCTCGTGGACCTCGTCCACGCTGACCCCCCGCATACACCGGTGATCGATCGGGCAGTCCCGGAGGAGGCATGGGCTGCAGAAGACGGGGCGGCGGAGCAGGATGGCGCGGCGGCTCACGGGGGCCGTGGTGGCCGGGTCGGTGGGCCCGAAGATCGCCACCAGCGGGGTCCCCGCCGCTGCCGCCACGTGCATCGCCCCGGTGTCGTTGGAAACGAAGGCGCTGCACCGACGGAGGAGGGCGGCCAGCGTCTTGAGTCCCGTCCGCCCTGTCAAATCCGCCAGGGCCTGGGGGCGCTCCGCGGCCGCCCGCACCTCGGCCGCCGCCCCGGCATCCGAGGGGGCCCCGACCAGCAGGGGGCGATACCCCTCGACGGCCAGCCGGTCGGCCAGGGCGGCGTACCGCTCGGCGGGCCACCGCTTGGCGCTCCCGTAGACCGCTCCGGGGTTCAGGGCGACGATCGGAACCGTCCCGTCGCAGCCCGCCTCTCGGAGCAGGGCGTCTGCCTGTTCCTGCTCCGTCGTGCTGAGCGACAGGACCAGCTCGGTCGGCGCCTCGCTCCACCCCAGGGCGCGGACGAGCCCCAGGTAGTACTCCACCTGATGCCGCCTGCGCAGCTCCGGGGGAAGCGACACCGGCCGGGTGAGCAGCCAGCCCCGCCCCTGCGTCGCGAACCCAACCCGCTCCGGGATCCGCGCCAGCCAGGCAATCAGCGCCGCATCGAACGCATTCTGAAACAGAACGGCCAGGTCGAACCGCCGCCGCCGGAGCTCCCGGGCGAGGCGGAGCTTCCCGGTGAGCCCCCCGTGGCCGCCGGCGCTTTCATAGAGGAGGACCTCATCCACGGCCGGGTTCCCCCGGAACAGATCGGCCACCCAGGGGCGGACCAGGAGGCTCAGGTGGGCCTTCGGGAAGGTCCGCCGGACGGAGGCGAGGGCGGGGGTCATCAGGAGCGCGTCACCGACCCAGTTCACGCCCCGCACCAGGATCCGGGCCACGCCGCCCATCAGCCTTTCCCCTCTGGCCGGGTCTTCCAGCGTCGGTGCACCCAGAACCACTGCTCCGGGTGATCCCGGATGAAGGCCTCGAGGGCGGTGGTCGCCTGCGCGGTGGTCGCCACGATGTCCCGGCGGACGTCCCCCGTGACGGCCACCGGGATCTCCTTCCCGATCCGGATCGTGAACCGCCCCGGCGCGCGCCGGGCGCAGACTGCGGGCAGGAGGGCCGCTCCCGTCCGGCGGGCAGCCAGGGTAGCCGCGGTGGTCGTACAGGCGGGGGTGCCGAAGAAGTCCACGAAGACCCCCTGCTCCCGGGCCACGTTCTGGTCGATCAGCATCGCCACTGTTTCACCACGGCGCAACGTCTCCACCACGTGCCGGAACGCCTGCCGCTTTGGAATGACTCGGTTTCCCCCCGCCGTCCGGATCCCGGCGATCCAGGCCTCCAGGAGCGGGTTATCCAGCGGGCGGGCAACGAAGGCCCCTACCTCCCCAAGGAGAGGCCAGGCCCGCCCCAACACCTCCCACGATCCGAAGTGGCCCGTCACCACCATGATCCCGCGGCCCCGCGCGCGGGCGCGATCCAGGTGCTCCCGCCCTTCGACCTGCACCACCTCCTGAAGACGCGCCGCGCGGGGCCCACGCAGGCGACAGGTTTCCACGAAGGTGTACCCGAGGTGGATGAAGTGCTCGCGGGCCAGGATCTCCCGCTCGGCGGCCGTCGTCCGGGACCCGAAGGCCCGCGCGAGATTGTCCAACGCGATCTTCCGGTGGCGGGCGTCCACGGCGTACCAGAAGCGGCCGAGGAAGCGTCCCAGGGCGAAGGCGAGGCGGTCGGGCAGCACGCCCACAGGCAGGACGGCCACCATCGCACCCAGGAACTCCAGGTGCTCGCGGAGCCGGCCCTTCCCGTCTGCCCCGACCATCCCTCAGCCCTCCCTTCGGAGCTCGGCCAGGGCCGCCTCCAGAGCCTCGAGCCCCTGCGTCACCACGAACTCCACCTCCAGAACGGCCAACGGCAAGCCCCCCGCCCGCGCGGGGAGGCCTCCCCGAGCCCGATCCTTCGCAGTCGTCACGAGGAGCGTCGCCCCCGCCATCCGCCCCTCCCGCCCCGCCCGCTCCAGCTCCTCCTGGCGGAATCGGTGGTGGTCGGGAAAGCGGAGAGCCGCGGCCACCGACGCCCCGAGACCCCGGAGGGTTGCTTCGAAGCCCCCCGGGCTGCCGATGGCCGAGAGCGCCGCCACCGTCTGGCCGGCCAGGGCCTGGGCCGGGAGGATGCTCCCATCGGCGAGCCGGACGAGGGAGACGGGGCGGTGGACCGCCCGGAGGAGCGAGGCCCGCCGATTCAGGCGGCGGACCGCTCCCTCCACCCCGTCCAGATCCCGGGCCTGATCCGCCCGCGTCAGGATGACCAAGTCAGCCCTGCCGGTCCCCCCGGACGGCTCGCGCAGGAGCCCGCGCGGGAGCAAGGCCCCGTTCCCAAAGGGACATCGGGCGTCCAGCAGGAGGATATCGAGGTCCCGATGGAGCCGCAAGTGTTGGTACCCGTCGTCCAGGAGACAAAGGTCGGCCCCACACCGGCGCAGCGCCACCTCCGCCGCCCGGCGACGGTCCGCCCCCAGAATGACCGGGACCCCCGACAGGGCTCCCGCGAGCAGACTGGCCTCGTCCCCCGCCTCCTCGGCAGAGAGAAGGAGCCCCTGGCCGGTAGACGCGACCAGGAGGCCGCTGCCGCTCCGCCTCCCGTATCCCCGGAGGAGAACCGCCGGCCTCCAGCCCCGCTCCTGGAGGCGGCGGGCCAGGGAGATCACGCAGGGCGTCTTGCCGGTCCCGCCCGCCGTGAGATTGCCGACGCTGACCACCGGACAGGGGACCCGGTGCCGGGGCAGGAGCCTCGCCCCGTAGGCACCCGTCCGGGCCACCACCACCGCTCCGTACCCCCAGGAGGCCACACGGAGGCCGGCGCGCAGGAGGGCACGCCCCGCTCCACCGGGAGCGTGCTCGTCCCCCGCCACGGCCCGGACTGCATCCCCGACCCTCACAGCAGGGCTTCCAGCGCGGCCACCGTGCGCGCCGTGGCTCCGCGGTGCCGCTCGAGGAGGGCCGCCGCTGCCTCCCCCAGCCGCTTGGCACCGGTCGGATTGCGCGCGAGGGCCAGCACGTGAGCGGCCAGGCCGGATGCGTCCGGGACCTGGACCGCCGCCCCCTCCGCGAGGAAGGCGTTTGCCATCTCGGAGAAGTTGGCCATATAGGGGCCGAAGAGGATGGGGCACCCGTGCTGGGCGGGCTCCAGGATATTGTGTCCTCCCACGGGGGCGAGGCTTCCCCCGACGAACACCACCGTGCCGAGGGCGTACAGGCGGGCCAGCTCTCCTACCGTGTCCACGACGATCACAGGGGGCCGGAACGAGGGTGCGAAGGGTCGGCTGCTCCAGCGGCCGGAGGCGAAGCCGGCAGCGCCGGCCGCTGCCTCGGCCTCCGCGAGGCGCTCGGGATGCCGGGGAGCGAGGATGAGCCGGGCCTCCGGGTACGCCTGGCGGAGCGCAGAGAGCGCCGCGACGGCCGCCTCCTCTTCGCCCCTGTGGGTGCTGCCGGCCAGGAGCACCTCTGCCCCCTCCGGGATGCCCAGGCTCGTCAGCCACGCCCGCCGCTCCGCCGCGGAGACCGGGACGGCCCGGAGGTCATACTTCAAGTTGCCCGTCACGCGGACCCGGTCGGCCGGCGCCCCGAGGGATCGGAGGCGCTCCGCGTCAGCGTCGGTCTGCATCAGGCACAGGGTGAGGTCGCCAAGGACCCGGCGGAGGAATGGGCGGGCCAGCCGGTAACGAGGGAAGGACCGCGGGGAGATCCGCCCGTTCACGAGGACGACCGGGATCAGACGGTCCCTGCAGGCGCGGAGGAAGTTGGGCCAGAGCTCGGTTTCTGCCAGCAGGACCAGGCGGGGCTGGATCGTTCCGACCGCCCGCCGAACGCATCCCGGCAGATCGAAGGGAAAATAGATCCGGGCGTGTGCCGCGGCGAGGCGCTCTGCGGCGAGGGCCTGGCCCGTCTCGGTCACCGTGGAGACCAGAACGGGCCGGTCGGGCCGTCTCTCCCGCAGGGCCGCGAGCAGCTCGCTCACCGCCAGGACCTCGCCCACCGACACCGCGTGCAGCCAGAACGGCCGTCTTCCACGGAGGCCCGCGAGATCCTCGGGCGCGTAGCGGCCGCGGCGCTGGCCGATCCCGGCGCGAAAGGCTCCCCCGCGCCCGTAGCGCCACAGGAGGCGCGGGGTCATGGCCAGGAAGGCGGCCAGCAGGCCCACGGTATACAGGCCGTACACTCAGCCCCTCCCCGCCGCATCCGCCGCGGCGGTGACGGCGTTGAGCCGGCGCTCCAGTTCGACCCGCGCCGCCTCGATGGCGACCCGGTCCGCCCCCGGAGGGACCAGGAGGGCCTCACCGAAGACGAAGGTGCCCCGGGCAAAGGGGCAGGGGATGAAGAACCGGTCCCAGGTGGGAAGGAACCAGCCCCGGCTCGCGCCGAAGCCGATCGGGACCACTGGCGCGCCGGTCCGCCGGGCCAGCTCGATGACGCCGAGCTGGGCGCGCTCCCGGGGCCCCCGCGGGCCATCCGTCCCGGTCGCCAGGTGCGAACCATCCTGGTAGGCGCGGAGCATCGCCCGGAGACCCGCGTGCGCCCCCCGGGAGGTGGACCCGCGCACGCTCCGAATACCGAAGCGCCAGGCGATCCTGCTGAGCACCTCCCCGTCGGCGTGGCGGCTGACCAGGATTGTGGCCGGCCTGCCCGGCCACGAAAACGGCATCATGAGGAGGCGCCCGTGCCAGAAGGTGAAGATGAGCGGTCGTTTCTCCCGCGCGTGAAAGGCCTCGGCCCACTCCCGCCCCACCATCCGGAGGCGGAGGGTTCGGCGGAGGAGCCAGAGGGCGGCCGCGCCCATCGAGGCCCCGGCAGCCAGCACGGGGCGGGAGCGCCGGAGCCGCCGCAGGAGGCGCCGCATCAGCGGCGCGCCTCCGCCAGGCACGCGAGGACAGCTTCGGCCGCCCGGCCCGGCGCCCCCCCCTCCCCCAGCAGTCCGGGAAGACGGGCGAGCTCCGCTCGCACCGCCGCCAGGCGTGTCGGGTCCCGGAGCAAACTCAGGGCCTCGGCCGCGATCCGCTCGGGGGTGGCCGCGCCCTGGATCAACTCCGGCGCCACCTGGCGACCGGCAACCAGGTTCACCATGCCGATGAACGGCACACGGATAAGGAGCCGCCCGGCGAGGTAGGTGAGGGGGGAGACCTTGTAGATCACGACCAGCGGGGTCCCCAGAACCCCCGCCTCCAGTGTTACCGTGCCGCTGGCGGCGATGACCAGCTCGGCCGCTCGGATGACGCCGTAGGTGTCCCCCGTCACGAGGCGGATGGCGGCTCTCAGGTCCGAGGGGACGAGCGGGGTCAGCCTCTCGGGTGCGACGGTGTCCGCCACGGCCACGGCGAATCGGGTCCCGGGGAGGGCAGTCCCGATACGCGCCGCGGCCTCCGCCATCACGGGCAGGTGGCGTCGGACCTCGGCCTCGCGGCTCCCCGGCAGGAGGCCGATCAGCCGCTCCCCCCCGAGAAGGCCGAGGCGGGCCCGGCAGACCTCTCGGGACGGAACGGCCTGCACCCGATCCAGAAGCGGGTGGCCCACGAAGCGCACCGGCACCCCGGCTTCGCGGTAGAGGGCCTCCTCGAAGGGGAAGATGACCAGCATCCTTCGGACGAGGCGCCGGAGGGTCCGGATCCGACCGCGTCGCCATGCCCAGATCTGCGGACTCACGTAGTAGCAGACGGGCACGCCTACCCGGGCGGCGGCGCGGGCGAGGCGGAGGTTAAACTCCGGGAAGTCGATGCAGAGGAGCAGGTCGGGCCGCGGGTCCCGCAGCATACCGACGAGAAGTCGGTAGGCGCGCCAGAGCCTCGGGAGCCGCGCCAGGGCTTCGGTCAGGCCTACCACCGCCACGTCGCGGGCCTGCACGGCCAGCGCGACCCCCGCAGCCGCCATCCGATCCCCCCCCATGCCCGCAAGCTCCAGGTCGGGCGTGCGGCGCTTCAGTTCTGTGGCCAGCTCCGCCCCCAGGAGGTCTCCGGAGGCCTCACCGGCGGACAGGAGAATCCACCCACCTCCCATCTCCGCCCTCCGCCCCTCCCCCTAGAGCTTTGCCAGGATTTCTCCCGCGACTCGGAGCGCCTCCAGCGCCTCTTCCCCGGAGACCACCGGACGGGCCCGGGTCCGGACGGCAGCCAGGAAGCTCTCCAGCTCCAGGCGAAGCGGCTCGGCCTTGTCGACCGCCACCTCCTCCCGGACGATGCGGGGCAACTCGCTGACGGGGGCGCCGGGAGGCGGGAGGAGGCGCCGGTAGCAGGCCACCTCCTGCGCCGCGTAGTCCAGCGCCAGGTAGGTGTCCCGCTGGAAGATGCGGAGCTTGCGGAGGCGCTCGACGCTCACGCGGCTCGCGGTCACATTCGCGATGCACCCGGAGGCGAACTGCAGGCGGGCATTGGCGATGTCCACCCGGTCCGAGATGACGGGGACCCCCACCGCCTGCACCTGGACCACGGGGGACCGGACGAGGCTCAGGATGATATCGATATCGTGGATCATGAGATCCCGGACCACGTCCACGTCGGTTCCCCGGCCGGCGAAGGGCCCCAGCCGGTGGCATTCGATGAACCCCGGCTCCCCGACGAGTGCGTGCAGCGCCCGAACCCCCCCGTTGAAACGCTCCACGTGGCCCACCTGGAGCACGCGGTCCGCCCGGCGCGCCGCGGCCACCAGCGCCTCCGCCTCTTCCAAGGTCTCGGCGATGGGCTTCTCCACCAGGACATCGGCGCCGGCCTCCAGGAACGCGCCCGCCACAGCGCGGTGGTGGACCGTCGGGACGGCAACGCTGACCGCGTCGACCTTCCCCAGCAGGCTCCGGAAGTCCGCCACCGCCTCGGTGCCCTCGCGGGCGGCGACGGCCGCCGCGCGGGCCGCATCCGTGTCGCACACGGCGACCAGCTCGGCTCCCGGCAGTTCCCGGTATAGCCGCGCGTGGTGCTGCCCCACGTGGCCCACCCCGATGACGGCCACCGGAATCGGCCGGTCCCCTACGCCCACCCTCTCCTCCGCCACAGCCTCACCGGCCACCCCTCCCGGCGCACTCCCGACCGTCGCCCCTACTCCGCGATGATCGCGATTCCGCCCTCGTCGGCCACCGCCACCATCTTTTCCCGGTCGAGACAGAGGGTTCGGCCGGCCTCGACGGCCAGGGCCCGGCCCCGAACCTCCCGCAGGGCCTCCACGGTACTCTGCCCGATGACGGGGACATCGAAGCGGAAGTCGTGATCGGGGCGGGAGGCCTTCACCACCACCACCCCCTCCTTCGCCAGGGCGCCTCCGCGGCGGATGGCGGCGTCGGTCCCCTCGACAGACTCCACCGCCACCACGGTTCCCCGCCTGACTACCACCGTCTGCCCGATCTTGAGGGCGGCGATGGTCCGAGCGATCTCCCGGCCGAAACGGATGTCCTCCCGCTCCGCCGGCGTGGGCGCCCGGCGGGTGAGGACTCCCTGCCCGAGCAGGATGCCCCCCAGAAAGTCGGTGGACGGCCGGAGGGTGATCCCCTCCTTCGCCAGCTCGTCCGCCACCCCCTCCAGGATCGCGTCCCCGCGGCGGTCCCGCAGTCGGGCGAAAAGGCGCGCCCCGCGCAGATCCGGCCGGATCCGGCCGAAGAGGTGTGTCATCTGGACTTTCCCGACCATGATGGCCTCCGTCACCCCCTCCCGCCGAAACGCCCGCAGGAGGGCCCCGAGCTGCCCCACGCTGACCCAGGCGGTCCGGTCCGCGATGCCCTCCAGGGCGGGGTCGGTCTCCTCCCGGAGGGCGACGGCCACGACCCGGAGCCCCCGGGCCTTGGCCTCCCGCGCGGCGATCAGGGGGAGCGGGCCGCAGCCCGCGATGAGGCCCAGGGCGTCGGCCGTCCCGCTCACCGGGTGATCCCCCGGTCGGAAGTCTTGATGAAGTGGACCAGGTGCTGGATCTCCGCGCAGGTCGGGACTTCAGCGGTGATCCGCTCCAGCGCCTGGCTGGTGGTGAGGCCGGAGAGGAAGAGCAAGCGGTAGGCCTGCTTCAGATGCCGGATGGTCTCGGGGGGGAAGTTGCGGCGCTTCAGCCCGACCGTGTTCAGGCCGAAGAGGCGCGCCCGATTCCCCTGCGCCTTCACGTAGGGGGGAACGTCCAGAAGGATCCCGGAGCAGCCCCCGATGATCGCGTGCGCCCCGATCCGACAGAACTGGTGCACGCCCGTCAGCCCGCCGATGATGGCATGCTCCTCAATGATGACGTGCCCGCCGAGGGTCGCACCGTTCGCCAGGATGACGCCGTCCGCCAGGTGGCAGTCGTGGGCCACGTGCGCGTAGGCCATGATGAGGCAGCCCCGACCCACGACGGTCTTTCCCCCCCCGCCGCTCGTGGCCCGGTTCAGCGTCGCGAACTCCCGGATGACGGTCCCATCCCCCACGATGAGCTGGCTCTTCTCTCCCTGGAACTTCAGGTCCTGGGGCTCCGAGCTCAGGACCGCGTGGGAGAAGATCCGGCAGTGCTTGCCCACATGGGCCCCCGCCTCGATGACGACGTGAGCGCCGATGGTGGTGCCCTCTCCCAGGGTGACGTGGTCCCCGAGCGTGCTGTAGGGACCGATGGTGACTCCGGTCTCCAGGCGGGCCGTTGGGGCGACAATCGCAGTCGGATGGATGCTCACGGGCTCACTCCGTCTGGGCCGGGGTGGCTGCCTCGGGAGCCGGTGCCTCCCCGACATCCACCAGCATGCACAGCAGCTCCGCCTCTGCCGCGACCTCCCCATTCACGGAGGCGGTCCCCCGGGCCCGACAGGTCCGGCTCTTCAAGCCCGTGAATTCCACTTCCAGGCGGAGCTGGTCCCCGGGATGCACCGGTCGCCGGAACCGGCACTTGTCGATTCCCGCGAAGTAGAAGAGCTTTCCCCCCCGGTCCCCCAGGCTGCTGATCCACAGGACGCCGCCGAGCTGCGCCAAGGCCTCCACGATCAGGACCCCGGGCATGATCGGGTGCCCCGGGAAATGCCCGGCGAAGAACGGCTCGTTCATGGTCACGCTCTTCACGCCGACGATCCGGCGCCCCGGCGTGATCTCCAGCACCCGATCCACCAACAAGAAGGGGGGGCGGTGCGGGATCAGCTTCTGGATTGCGGTGACATCCATCATCGCCGTGGCTCCTCCTGACCCATCCGGTCCGGGTCCCCTTCCAGCCGCCGCTCCAGATCCCGGACGCGGCGGAGCAGTTCCGGCAGCTTCGCCCAGGCGGCCCAGATCCGCTTCGCCGTCATGTGGGGGACTGCCGGGCTCCCCAGGACCAGGGCCCCCGCGGGCAGGTCCTCCCCAACCCCGGCCTGGGAGCCGATCACGCTCCGGTCCCCGATCTTCACGTGCCCGACGATTCCCGCCTGGCCGGCAATGGTGACGTGCCGCCCCACCTCCGTGCTCCCGGCGATCGCGACCTGGGCCACAATCACCGAGTGCTCTCCGATGACCACATTGTGGGCGATCTGGACCAGGTTGTCGACCTTCGTCCCCCGTCCGATTCGCGTGGCGCCCAGCGTCGCCCGGTCCACCGTGACATTGGCCCCCAGCTCCACGTCATCTTCGATGATCACCCGCCCGACCTGCGGAACCTTGTGGGACCTTCCCTGCGCATCCCGGGCGTAGCCGAAGCCGTCGCTCCCCACGACCGTCCCGCTGTGGATGATCACCCGGTCGCCCACCGTGACCCCTTCCCGGATGACCACCTGTGGGTACAGGAGACACGACCGGCCGATGCGACTGCCCCGGCCGACGTATACCTGAGGACCGATCTGAGTCGCCCCCCCCACCTCGGCCTCATCCTCGATGACGGCGAAAGCCCCGACGGCCACGTCCGGAGCGAGCCGGGCGGTGGGCGCCACGGCGGCCTGCGGGTGGACTCCGGCCCATCGGGGTGTCTCCGGGAAGAAGAGGCGCAACGCGGCCGCGAAGGCGAGGTACGGGTTCTCGTGGCGGAGGAGGGCACACGGGGCCCGGCCGGTCCCGGGGGGGACGATCACGGCGGCGGCCCGGGTCGTGGCGAGATGCTTCAGGTACCGCGGATGATGCAGGAAGGTGAGGTCCCGGGGGCCGGCGGCCTCGATGGGGGCCACCCCGCTCACCTCGGCACTCGCGTCCCCTTCCAGCGTGCACCCCAGGGCCCGGGCGAGGGCGTCCAGCCGCATGAGAGGCCCCTCACTTCTGCTGGTTATAGGCCGCCAGGACCTCGTCGGTCAGGTCCGCCCCCTGGCTGGCATAGATGATGCCCGATTGCGCTTCCAGGATGAGCGTGTAGTGCTGCTCCTTCCCGTGGGCCACGATCAACTTCCGGATATCTCGGAGGATCTCGCTCAGGAGCTCGTTCTCCCGCTTCTGCAGGTCCCGATTAAAATCCTCGAACAGGCGGCGCAGGTCGCGGACCCTCCGGTTAATGGCCTCCTGCCGCTCCTTCCGGGCCGCCTCGCTCAACACCGCTCCTTGCTTCTGCAGGTCCGCCTCCAGCTTCTTGATCTCCTCCTCCTTCCCCCGGATCTCCTGCTGCTTGGCGTCCCGCTCCTTCTCCAGCCTCCCTTTGGCCTCCTTCCCCCTGGCGGACTCGTTCAGGACCTTCTGGACGTCCACGAAACCGATCTTGAGAGTGTTCTCCTGCGCCGCCCCGGACCCGGGGGCCCCCAGGGCCGCCAGCGCCACGAGACCCGCCGCCATCAGTCCGCGCCCGCATGCTCCCATTCGCCGCCCCCCGGGCCTCCGCCCCTCAGAAAATTCTCCCCACGGTAAACTGGATCTGACTCCGCCCCTCCCCATCGCGGGGCTGCAGGTTATAGCCCCAGTCCAGCCGGAGGGGGCCGAGGGGGGTGATCATCCGGATCCCCACCCCGGCGTCGGTCCGGAAACTGAGCTCGTAGGGTTCCCCCTCCGCGTACACGTTGCCGATGTCGAAGAAGATCGCTCCCTTCAGGCTGATGGCTTCCTGCAGGATCGGGAACTGGATCTCGGCGGTTCCGAGCAGGAACTTGTTCCCGCCGATCCGGTCCCCCGTGACCGGATCCTTCGGGCTCACGTCCCGAAAGTCGAACCCCCGCAAGCTGAAGGGGCCCCCCAGGAAGTAACGCTCCTGAATGGGGACGGTCGCGGTGTCCCCGAAGGTCTCCACGTAGCCGATCGCCCCCCGGAGCATGCCCACAAGCTTCCAGTCCTCCACCAGCAGCTGATAGATGCTCCCGTCCAACTCCAGCTTGTAGAGGTCGTTATCGAAGTTCAGGGGGCCGCCCGCCCCCTCCGCCGTGGCCAGGACCCGGTAGCCCCGGGTGGGATCCAGGGGGCTGTCCCGGGTGTCCCGGCTCAGGCCGAGCGTCAGGCTGCTGGTGGTGCTCGTCCCCACCTGCTGCTGGATGAAGGTGGAGGCCGCCGGTTCCACGTTGCTGATGGTCACCTCCTGCAGACGGTAGGTGAGGCTGGCCCGGTTGAACCGGAGGAAGCGGCGGCCCACCGTGATGCTTCCCCCCGTCCGCTCCTCGTCGAAGTCGGTGAAGTCCCGCTCGGCCTTGAACACACTCAGTCCCAGGGAGTAGTTCGTGTCGAAGAGGGCCGGGTCCTCGTAGAAGAGCTCGTAGCGCTCGGTGCGCGTCCCCACACTGAGGTTAATGCCGAGGCGCCGCCCGAGCCCGAACAGGTTGTCCTCGTTCAGGAAGAGGAGCCCGGCCACCCCGGAACCGGTGCTGAAGCCCGCCCCGAACCCGACGCGGCCTGTCGGCTTCTCCTTCACATCCAGGTTCAGGACCAGCTTCTCGGGAGCGCTGCCCGTCTCCGTGTTGACCCGCACCTCCTCGAAGTAGTTGAGGGCCAACAACCGCTGCCGCCCCCGCTGCAGCTCCCGGCCGTTGAAGATGTCCCCCTCCGCCAGTTCCAGCTGTCGGCGGATCACCTTGTCGTGCGTCTTGGTGTTCCCCCGGATCTCGATCCGCTCCAGGACCGCCTGCCGGCCCTCGCTCACCTCCAGCGTCAGGTCGATGGTCTTTCGCTCCTCGTCGGTCTTCGTCAGCGGGGCGATGTCCACGAAGACGTAGCCCTTCTCCCCGTAGCGCTCGGTCAGCCGGGCGATGTCCTGCCGGAGGAGGTCCCGGCTGAAGACCTTTGCCTGGGCGATCCTGAGGCCCTTCAGGATCTCCTCCGGGGGAAAGACGGTGGCCCCCGTCACCCCTACGTTCCCCACCTGGTACTGGGGTCCCTCCTGCAGGCGGATGAGGACTTCCAGGCGGTGGCTCACGTCGTCGCGCAGGACCTGGGGCTCCTCCAGCCGGATCTGGAGATAGCCGTGATCCAGGTAGAGCGCCTTGATCCGCTCCACGTCCTGGGCCAGGTCCGTCTTCTTCAGGATGCCGGGCGGGAACCACCAGAGGAACCGCGCCTGGGTCGCCATCACCTTCCTCACCTGGCGGTCGCTGAGCCCCTGGTTTCCCTCGATCCGGACCTCCCGGATGCGGTAGACCTCCCCCTCCCGGATCCGGAAGACCACGTCCACCTCCCGGTCCGAGATCACCTGATGGCTCCCCGTCACCTCCGCCTGGTAGTACCCCTCCTCCTCGTAGAAGGCCCGTACCTTGTCGACGTTCCGGGCCACCGCCTGCGGGTTGAACACCGTCCCGGGGGCCAAATCCAGCTTGTCTCGGATCACGTCCTCCTTGATCTCCGCGTTCCCCTCGATCCGGACCTGGCGGACCGTGGGCTTCTCGATGACCCGGTACGTCAGGCGGAGCCCCCCCTCGAAGGGGGTGGCGTCCACCTCCACGTTGTCGAAGAACCCCATTTTAAAGAGGGCTTCCACGTCCTCCCGGACCCGGTCCACGCTGAAGGGATCGCCGACCCGGGTCTTCAGCCGGAGGCGAATGGCGCTCTCCTCCACCAGGCGATGGCCGGTGACGTCAATCTGGGTGATGCGAGGGGCCTCCTGGGCGAGGAGAGAGGCGGGGAGGAGGCAGGCGAGGACCAGGGTGAGGTGCGCAGCCGGTCGCGGGACCAGGCCCACCGGGAGTCCCTCCTCCAGACGAAGTGGCGGCGACAAAAAAACAGCCCTTTTGCAAGGGCTGGGAGGCGGCGGGGGCGGGGAGCCCGCTTATGTGGCTTGCTGCTCCTGCAGGTTCACCTCCTCCACGATGAGGCCCTCCTCGCCGGCCCGCACCCGGACGGTGCTCCCCTCCGCGAAGTTCCCCTTCAGCATCTCCTCCGCCAGAAGGTCCTCCACGTGGCGCTGGATGGCCCGACGGAGCGGCCGCGCACCGTACGTGGGGTCGAAGCCCTTCTCGATGAGGAACTCCTTGGCGTTGTCGGCCACGGTCAGGGTGAGCTTCTTGTCCTCCAGCTGGCTCTGGAGGCGGTTGAGCATCAGATCCACGATCTGCTTCAGGTGGTCCTTGCTGAGGGGGTGGAAGACGATGACCTCATCGATCCGGTTCAACAGCTCGGGGTTGAAGGCCTTCTTCAGCTCGCTCAGCACCGTCTCCTTCATCCGCTCGTAGGTCTGCTCTTCGCCGCCCTTGGTGAATCCCAAGGGGGCCTGGTGACCGATCTGCCGGGCGCCGATGTTCGAGGTCATGATCAGGATGGAGTTTTTGAAATCCACCTTCCGGCCGTAGGAATCGGTCAGGTGGCCGTCCTCCAGAATCTGGAGCAGGAGGTTGAAGACCTCGGGGTGGGCCTTCTCGATCTCATCCAGCAACACCACCGAGAACGGCCGCCGCCGCACCTTCTCCGTCAACTGGCCGCTGTCGTCGTACCCGATGTAGCCGGGGGGGGCCCCGATGAGCCGGGAGACGGAGAAGCGCTCCATGTACTCCGACATGTCCACCCGGACGATGGCCTCCTCGGTGCCGAAGAGAAACTCGGCCAGCGCCTTCGCCAGCTCGGTCTTCCCCACCCCGGTCGGGCCGAGGAAGATGAAAGAGCCGACGGGCCGATTGGGGTTCTTCAGCCCCGACCGGGAGCGGCGGATCGCCCGGGTCACGGCCCGGATGGCCTCCAGCTGGCCCACCACCCGCTTCTGGAGCTCCGCCTCCATCCGGAGGAGCTTGGAGGACTCCTCCTCCTCGATCTGGTACAGGGGGATCCCGGTCCACTTGGAGACGATGTAGGCGATATCCTCGTCATTGACGACGATCTTCTCCTTCGCCTTCTGCTCCTTCCACTTGGCCTTCCGGTCCTCCAGCTCGGCCCGCATCTTCCGCTCCGCGTCCCGGAGCCGGGCCGCCACCTCGAAGGCCTGGGTCCGGATGGCGTCTTCCTTCTGGACCCGGAGGCGCTCCACCTCGTTCTCCATCTCCCGCAGCTCCGGGGGAAGCATCAGGCTCTTCAGGCGGGCCCGGGAGCCCGCCTCGTCGATGACATCAATGGCCTTGTCGGGCAGGAACCGGTCCGCGATGTACCGCTGCGAGAGGCGGGCGGCGGCCCGGACCGCCTCGTCGGTGATGATGGCGGAGTGGTGGGCCTCGTACCGGTCCTTGATCTCCCGGAGGATGCGGATGGTCTCGTCCACGCTGGGCGGCCCCACCAGGATGGTCTGGAAGCGGCGCTCCAGCGCCCGGTCCTTCTCGATGTATTTCCGGTACTCGTCCATCGTGGTGGCACCGATGCACTGGATCTCGCCCCGGGCCAGGGCCGGCTTCAGCATGTTGCTGGCGTCGATGGCCCCCTCGGCCGCTCCCGCCCCCACCAGGGTGTGCAGCTCGTCGATGAAGAGGGAGACGTTCTGGGCCTGCTGGATCTCCTTGATCACCGCCTTCAGCCGCTCCTCGAACTGGCCGCGGTACTTCGTCCCGGCCACCATCCCCGGCAGATCGAGCATGATCACGCGCTTGCGGAGGAGGGTCTCGGGGACGTTGCTGGCCACGATCCGCTGCGCCAGGCCCTCCACGATGGCGGTCTTCCCCACCCCCGCCTCCCCGATGAGGACCGGGTTGTTCTTGGTCCGGCGACTGAGGATCTGAATGACCCGCTCGATCTCCGACTCCCGGCCGATGACCGGGTCGAGCTTCCCCTGGCGGGCCAGAGCGGTCAGGTCCAGGCCGAACTCGTCCAGGGCCGGGGTGCGGGCGGAGGCGGTCGCCTTCGTCGCCTGCTCCCCCAGGAGCTCCTGGGCCTGGGCCTTGGCGGAGGTGACGGTCACCCCGAAATCCCGCAGGACGAGCGAGGCGGTCCCTTCTCCCTCCCGGATGAGCCCCAGGAGGAGGTGCTCGGTCCCGATGTAGTTGTGCCCGAGGGAGCGAGCCTCGGAGATGGCGTACTCCAGAACCTTCTTCGCCTGCGGGGTGAAGGGGATCTCTCCGGCCGGGGCGACCTCGGAGCCGACTGAGACGATCTTCTCGACATCGGACTTCACGGCCGAAAGGTTCACGTTCAGCTTCTTCAGGATGGCGACTGCCAGACCATCCCCCTCGCGGATCAACCCGAGCAGCAGGTGCTCGGTGCCCACGAAGTTGTGGCCGAGCCGAATGGCCTCCTCGCGCGCCAGGATGATGACCTTACGGGCCCGCTCCGTGAACCGTTCGAACATGTGGTCCCCTCTCCCCCTCGTGGCCTACAGCCCGGGAACCAGGCTCTCGCGATCACCGTGAGCAGTATACCACCAGCCCGGACCCGGGGCTAGCCCATTTCTACGCCCGCCCCGGGAGCCACCAGACGGCCGTCCTCCAGTCGGAGCACCCGATCGGCCTGGCGGGACAACGCCTCGTTGTGGGTGACCAGGACCAAGGCGATGCCCTGCTCCCGGTTGAACAGCCGGAGGAGGGCGAACACCTCCTCCCCCGTCTTCCGATCGAGGTTCCCCGTCGGCTCGTCCGCCAGCACGATCCGAGGGGAGGTCACCAGGGCCCGGGCGACCGCCACCCGCTGTTGCTCACCCCCCGACAGCTCACCGGGCCGGTGCTCGAGGCGCTCCCCCAGCCCTACCTGACCTAGCAAGCCCCGTGCCGCTTCCACCGCTTCCGCTCGAGGCCTGCCGGCAATCAGGGCCGGCATCATGGCGTTCTCCAGAGCCGTGAACTCCGGCAGGAGGTGGTGAAACTGGAACACGAACCCGACCGTCCGGTTCCGGAAGGCCGCCAACTCCCCGTCCGACAAGGTCCAGAGGGCCCGGTCGCCGTAGTAGAGCTCCCCCCCCGTCGGCCGGTCGAGCGCCCCGAGAAGGTGCAGCAGGGTGCTCTTGCCGGCCCCGGACGGTCCAATCACGGCCACGAACTCACCGGCCGAGACGGTCAGGGAGACCCCCTTCAGGATGTGCAGGGTCTCCCCGCCCCGGTGGAAGTGCTTCTGGAGGTCGCGGGCACGGACAAGCTCACTCATACCGCATCGCCTCCACCGGGTCAAGCCGGGAGGCCTGCAGCGCCGGGTAGACGGTGGCCAGAAACGCGATCGCCAGGCTGGAGAGGAGGATGGCGACCAGGTCCCCCGGGTTGACCTGATGGGGGAGCCGGTCCAGGAAGTAGACCTCGGCCGGGAAGGCCCGGACCCCGAACAGCCGCTCCAGGAACGCCACGATCGGGTCCAGATTGAAGGTGATGGCCAGTCCCCCGACGACTCCCATCGCCGTGCCAGCCAGCCCGATCACCAGCCCCTTGACGAGGAAGATCTTCAGGATGCTCCCCGCCGTGGCCCCCATGGATTTCAGGATGGCGATCTCCTTCCGCTTGTCCACCACGGCCATGCTCAGGGTGCTGACGATCCCGAAGGAGGCGACCACCACGATCATCACCAGGATGATGAACATCGTGATCTTCTCGAGGCGGAGCGCCGAGAAGAGGGACTGGTACATCTGCATCCAGGTCCGCGCGTAGTGGGGGGGACCCAGGCGGTCCTGGATCGCCTCCGCCACCTCGGGCGCCTGCCAGAAATCGTGGAGCCTCACCTCGATGCCGGTCACCGCCCCCCCCAGGCGGAAGAACTGCTGGGCCGCCGGGATCGCGATGTAGGCCAGGCTGCTGTCGTACTCGTGCATCCCGACCGCAAAGATCCCGGCCACCCGGAAGCGCTTCAGGCGGGGCGAGACCCCGAGGGGGCTGATCCCACCCCCGAGAGGCGAGAGGACCGTGACCACATCTCCCACGGTCACGCCCAGCGTGAAGGCCAGGGAGCGCCCCAGCAGCACGCCGTCCAGGAGGGCCCCCTCGGCGCCGGCGGCGGGGGCCGGGGCCAGGTCGGCCAGAGACCCCTGGCGCAGGGACTCGCCGAGATCCCCGACCTCGCCCTTGCTGGTCGAATCGATCCCCTGGAGGACGGCCCCGGCGACGCCCCGGGCCGACACGAGCATGACCTGATGGAGCGTGAAGGGAGAGGCCGCCGCAACCCCCGGCACGCTCCGGACCGCTCCCAGGGCCCTGGCCGGATCCTCGAGGAGGCCGTCTCCGGCCTTCAGAACCAGGACGTGGGACTTCGTTCCCAGGATCTTGTCCCGCAGCTCCCGCTCGAAGCCGCTCATGACGGCGATCACCACGATGAGGGCCAGGACGCCCAGGGCGACGCCGGCGGTGGAGATCACGGTGATGAACGAGACCAGGGCGGAGGTCCGCCTGGACTTCAGGTACCGGAGACCGATGAAGAGCTCGTAGGGCATGGCCTATCGCTCGGGGCGGAGCAGCGGGAAGAAGATCACATCCCGGATGGACGGGGAGTCGGTGAAGAGCATCACCAGGCGATCCACGCCGATGCCCTCGCCGGCCGTCGGGGGCATCCCGTACTCCAGGGCCCGGAGGAAGTCCTCGTCCATGGCGTGGGCCTCCTCGTCCCCCCGCTCCCGTGCCCGGAGCTGCTCCTCGAACCGGCGCCGTTGCTCCGCGGGATCGTTCAGCTCCGTGTAGGCATTGGCCACCTCGAGCCCGCCCACGAAGAGCTCGAACCGCTGGACGAGCCGGGGGTCCTCCTCCTTCTGCTTGGCGAGCGGCGAGATCTCGACCGGGAAGTCCAGGATGAAGGTCGGCTGGACGAGCTTCGGCTCCACGGTGGCCTCGAACAGCTCCGCGAGGGTCTTCCCCCAGCCCCACTGGGGCTTGAGGGCGATCCCCAGCCGCTCCGCCGCGGCTCGGGCGCCGGCGGGATCCGCGACGTCGGCCGCCTTGCACCCTCCCAGACGCTCCAGGGCCTCCAGGAGGGTCAGGCGGGGCCACGGGGCCTTGAGGGAGATCGCCTGCCCCTGGTAGGGGAACTCCAGGCTGCCCAGAACCTCCCGGGCCACGGTCCGCAGGAGTTCCTCGGTGAGGGCCATCAGGTCGTGGTAATCGGCGTAGGCCTGGTAGAACTCCAGCATGGTGAACTCGGGGTTGTGCTGGGTGGAGGTCCCCTCGTTCCGGAAGTTCCGGTTGATCTCGTAGACCCGGTCGAGCCCCCCCACCACGAGCCGCTTGAGGTACAGCTCGGGGGCGACCCGGAGGAAGAGGTCCATGCCGAGGGCGTTGTGGTGCGTGCGGAACGGCCGGGCGGTGGCCCCCCCCGCGATGCTCTGCATCATCGGAGTTTCCACCTCCAGGAAGCCCCGGGCGTCGAGGAAGGCCCGAAGGGCCGCCACGATCCGGGAGCGGCGGCCGAAGAGCTCCGGGACAGCCGGGTTGGCCAGGAGGTCCAGGTACCGCTGCCGGTACCGGGTCTCCACGTCGGTGAGCCCGTGCCACTTCTCGGGAAGGGGGCGTAGCGCCTTGGTGAGCAGGGTGAGGGTTTTCACCCAGATGGTCAGCTCGCCGGTCCGGGTCCGGAACAGGTGGCCCTCCACCCCGACCACGTCCCCCACGTCGAGGCGACCCGCGAGCTCGTACTGCGCCGGCCCCACCGCATCCTGTTTCAGGTAGATCTGGATCTGGCCCGAGCCGTCCCGGAGGTGGGCGAACGTGACCTTGCCGTGCCCCCGGATGGCCATGAGGCGGCCGGCGACCCGGACCGGGATCTCTTCCGCAGCCAGGGCCTCGGTGGGCTGGGTGCCGTGGCCGCCGACCAGGTCCCCCACGCGATCCTGCGACTGGAACCGGGAAACGTACGGGTTCACCCCGCGCGCCCGCAGGTCCTCGAGCTTTCTCAGCCGCTCCCGGATCAGCTCGTTTGGCTCGTCTTCCATAGTGTATTATATCAGTATTTACAATAATATATACATCTATTCTTCAACTATAATATCAATAACGAAAATACCGGACTCCTCGCCGTCGCTCACTTCTTGGACGTCGCCTCCGGCTTCCGCTGCGCCTGGAACAGGTACGCCTCGATGAAGGGATCGATCCGCCCATCGAGAACCGCCTCCACGTTCCCGGTCTCCACCCCGGTCCGGTGATCTTTCACCAACTGGTACGGGGCCAGGACGTAAGAGCGGATCTGGCTCCCCCAGGCAATCTCCTTCTTCTCCCCGCCGAGCCGCTCCAGCTCCTGTTCCTGCTCCTGCCGGGCCCGCTCGTACAGACGAGCCCGCAGCACCTTCATCGCCATCGCCTTGTTCTTGTGCTGCGAGCGCTCGTTCTGGCACGAAACCACGATCCCGGTCGGCAGGTGGGTGATGCGGACCGCCGAGTCGGTGACATTGACGTGCTGGCCGCCGGCCCCGCTCGACCGGAAGGTCTCGATCCGCAGGTCCCCCTCGTCAATCACCACCTGGATGTCCTCCTCCAGCTCCGGGTAGACGTAGACCGAAGCAAAGGAGGTGTGCCGGCGGCGGGACGCGTCGAAGGGGGAGATCCGGACGAGGCGGTGGACCCCGGTCTCCGCCCTGAGATACCCGTAGGCGTTGGGCCCGGCGACCGTCACGGTCACGCCCTTGATCCCCGCCTCCTCCCCCGGCTGCAGCTCCAGGATCTCGGTCTTGAAGTTTCGCCCCTCCGCCCAGCGGAGGTACATGCGGAGGAGCATCTCGGCCCAGTCCTGCGACTCCGTCCCCCCGGCCCCCGGGTTGATGGAGAGGATCGCGTTGCCGCGGTCGTGCTTCCCCGACAGGACGGTCGTCAGCTCGAGCCGTGCCACCTGCCCTTCCAGGGACTCGACCGCCGCGGCGATCTCCGGGAGGAGGCTCTCGTCCCCTTCCGCCCGGGCCAGCTCGTACAGGCCGACCTGCTCCTCCAGCCGCCGCTCCAGGTCCTCGAAGAGGACGATCTGGTCGTTCAGCTCCCGGAGTTCCTTCAGCAGACGCTGGGCCGTCTCGGGCTCCTTCCAGAAGTCGGGGGCCTGGCTCTGCTCCTGGATGCTCCGGGCACGGGCCTGCTTGCCCGCCAGGTCAAAGGTAGCCCCGCAGGCCACTGAGCTTGGCCCGCAGGGCGTCCGTTCTCCGCCGGATCTCTAGCTCTGCCATCCCCTCCGCTCCCGCCCGGCCGCCCGCCGCTCCGCGGTCCACGCGCTCACGACCCAGCCGACCGCGCCGAGGCTGGCCGCGGCCGCGAACCAGTCCCCGAAGCGGACGTACGGGGTCCGGTCCCGCCGGAGGGCCACCTCCCGGACCAGGACCGCCTCCTCGAAGAGGGGCGTCGCCGCCAGGACCCGGCCGTATGGGTCCACGACCGCCGAGATCCCGGTGTTGGCGGAGCGGACCAGGTACCGGCGCGTCTCGAGGGCCCGGAAGGCGGCCATGCGCAGGTGCTGCGCGGGGGCCGCGCTCCGCCCGAACCAGGCATCATTGGTGATGTTCACCAGGAGCTCCGCCCCCCCGGCGACCGCTGCCCGCACCTCGGCCGGGAAGATCACCTCGAAACAGATGCTGGCCGCGAACGTTGCCCCGGGGATCCGGAAGAGGGTCCGGGTCTTGCCGGGCACGAAATCCCCGATGCCGGTCGCGAGCTTGTCCACGAAGAACAGGATCGACTCGAGCGGGACGTACTCGCCGAACGGCACGAGGTGCATCTTATCATACTTGGCCACGAGCCGGCCGTCGGGCCCGAGGAGCATCGCGCTGTTCTGGAGGCGGATCGGCTCCCCCGGCGCGCGATCGGGTGCCCCCACGAGAAGGGGGCGCCCCAGGGATTCGGCCAGGGCGCGGACCCGGGCGAGCCGAACCGGGTCGTGGCGCAGGAGGAGGGGGGCTGCCGTCTCCGGCCACACGATGAGGTCCGCCCCGCCCTTGGCCGCCTGGGCGCTCAGGTGGGCGTAGGTGTCGAGGGTCATGTCCAGGGCGGTCGGCGACCATTTGAGCGCCTGCTCGATGTTCCCCTGGACAATCCCGACGCGGAGGGACGCGGCTGCCTCCTCGCTCCCTCGGAGCACCCACGCCCCCGCTCCGTGACTGGCCCCGATCAGGAGCGCCGCGACCCCGACGATCGTCCAGGCCTGCCGCCCGGGGATCCCTGGCACGAATGGCACCGCCAGGGCCGCACTGGTGAGGGCCAGGAGGAAGGAGACCCCGTACACGCCGGTCGCCGCAGCCACCTGGGCGAGGGGCAGGTTGGGCAGCTGGGAGTACCCCAGGAGGTTCCACGGGAAGCCGCTCAAGGCGTAGGTCCGCAGGTACTCCAGGGCCGTCCAGAGCGCGGCGGCCCCGACCGGAAAGCCAGCCGGCGGGAGCGGAAATCGGGCGAGGAGAAGCGTGAAGCCCGCCGGATAGCAGGCCAGGTAGGCGGCCAGGGCGAGCAGAACGGCCGCCGCTCCCCACCACGGCATCTGCCCGTACCGGACCATCGTCACCACCACCCAGGGAATGCTGAGCAGGGCAAAGGACACCCCGGTGGCGAAGCCCAACCACGCCGCCCGGGAAGGGGGCTGCCCGACTGCCGCCAGCAGGAGGGGGAGGAGCCCGACGAAGGCGGCCGGCCACCAGTCCAGGGGAGGGAAGGCGGAGGCCAGAAGGACCCCGCTCAAGACGGCCAGCGCCCACCGCCGCCAGGACCCCTCCCCCCTTCCCACGTCTACAGCCACTGGAGCCGCACCACCAGGTAGAGAACCGGGGCCGCAAACAGGAGGCTGTCCAGACGGTCGAGGAAGCCCCCGTGGCCCGGGAGCAGGCTTCCCGTGTCCTTGACGCCGGCGCTCCGCTTGCACAGGGACTCCGCGAGATCCCCCAACTGCCCCGCACCGACCAGGAGCAGGCCCACCAGGGCCCCCCCCCACCAGGCGGCCGGCCGCCCCACCGCCGCCTGGAACAAGGGCGAGACGATTGCCCCGGCCAGGAATCCGGCCAGGCTTCCCTCCACCGTCTTCCGGGGGCTGACCCGGGGGGAGAGGGGGGTGCGCCCCAGCGCCAGCCCGCCGTAAAAAGCAGCGGTATCGGCTGTCCACGTGACGGCCAAGAGGTACAGGAGATGCTCCCGCCCTCCTGGAAGGCTCCGCAGGGCCGCGGCGAATCCCAGGAGCCCCCCTGCGTAGAGGACCGGCAACAAGGCCGCCGCGAGCTGCCCGAGCCCGCGCTCCACGCTCCCCGGCGCAAGGAGCAGGCTGGTAGCGACCGCGATCACCGCGAAGCCCAGAAGCAGCAGCGCCCCCTCGGCTCCGAGGGGCAAGGCGGGCGCTGCCGCGACCGCTGCCGCCAGCAGGACCCCGAGCGGGCGCGGGAGCGGCCCGAAGCGGGTGCCGAGGAGCCCGTAGAACTCCCATGCCGTGAGCCCCCCCACCGTCGCCGCCAGCGCGGCCAGGAGCAGGGGGGGACCGTACCAGATGATGAGCAGGACGGGGGGGAGCAGGATGGCCGCGCTCAGGATCCGCTTCAGGTGCATCGGGGCCTCCTCCGGGGAGGGTCCCCGGTGGGGGGCAGGCGCGCGGCGATGCTCCGAGGGGCGCACCCGCTCCGGGCGGAGCGGGTCAGCCGCGGCGGGAATCCGCGGCCACGGTCGGCAGGCGGGGGGCGGACCGGGGAGGAGTCAAAACTCGAGGATCTCCTTCTCCTTCTTGGCCAGGAGGTCGTCGATCTCCTTGATGATCCTGTTGGTCAGGTCCTGGACCTGCTCCAGGCCCTTCCTGAGGTCATCCGCGGAGAGTTTCTTGTCCTTCTCGAGGGCCTTGAGGCGGTCGTTGGCGTCGCGGCGCAGGTTGCGGACCGCCACCCGCCCGTCCTCGGCCAGCTTCCGGACCACCTTGACCAGCTCCTTCCGCCGCTCCTCCGTCAGGGGAGGGATGGCGATCCGGATCACCTTCCCGTCGCTGGTGGGGGTGACCCCCAGGCCAGACTTCAGGATCGCCTTCTCGATGGCGGGGACGAGGGACGGGTCCCAGGGCTGGACGGTGATGAGCCGGGTCTCGGGGGTGGCGACCGTTGCCACCTGACTCAGCGGGGTGGGGGTCCCGTAGTACTCTACGCGGATGGGCTCCAGGAGCGCCGTCGAGGCCCGCCCGGTCCGCACCCCCCCGAACTCGCGGGCCACGGTCTCCACCGACTTCCGCATGTCTCGCTCGGTCTGGCTCGTGACCTGCTTGAGCACGGCTAATGTGACTCCAACGAATTGTGCCTTATACCCACACGCGGCTGGCGTGCCGGGCCAAATGACGAGCATCACGAGGCCCGAGGGAGGAGGCGGCCGGAGGCGTACGCCGTTGGTACGTTGAGGACCGCCGACGACCGAGAACGACGTGAGGCGACGTCAGTTGGCCTGGCACTACCGGCTCTTCACGATGGTGCCCGTCTTCTCCCCCAGCACGAGCCCCTTCAACCGGCCCTTCTCCAGCAGGTTGAAGACCACGATGGGAAAGCGGTTGTCCATGCAGAGGCTGATGGCGGTGGAGTCCATCACCTTCAACTGCTTGCTCAGGACGTCGATGTAGGTGAGTTCCTCGAACTTGGTCGCCGTGGGATCCTTCTCCGGATCGGCCGTGTACACCCCGTCCACGCGGGTCGCCTTGAAGACCACCTCGGCCCCTACCTCCATCGCCCGGAGGGCGGCCGCCGTATCGGTCGAGAAGTACGGGTTGCCGGTTCCCCCCACGAAGAGAACCACCCGCCCCTTCTCCAGATGTCGGAGGGCTCTCCTCCGGATGAACGGTTCGGCGATCTCCCGCATCTCGATGGCGGTCTGGACCCGGGTGTCAATCCCCAGCTTCTCCATCGCATCCTGCAGGGCCAGACCGTTGATGACCGTGGCCAGCATCCCCATGTAGTCGGCGGACGAGCGGTCCATCCCCTGTGCGCTGGCCGCCACTCCCCGGAAGATGTTCCCCCCGCCGATTACCACCGCGATCTCGAGGCCGAGACCGTGGACCTCCCGGATCTCCTCGGCGATGAACCGGACCACCTCGGGGTTGATCCCGTAGCCCAGATCGCCCGCCAGGGCCTCGCCGCTGATCTTGATCAGGATCCGCCGGTAGGCTGGAGTCCGATCCATCGCCGCCCCTACCCCCCCGTCCGGGCCGTCTCGCCCAGCTGGTACCGAGTGAACCGACGCACGACCACGTTCTCCCCCACTGTTCCGGCGACGCTCTTGATCAGATCCCGCACCGTGCGCGCCGGGTCCTTGACGAAGGCTTGGTCTTCGAGGCAGACCTCCTGGTAGAACTTCTCCAGCCGGCCCCCGACCATCTTCTCCACCACCGCGGGCGGCTTCCCGCTCCCCTCCGCCTGGGCCCGGAGGACCTTCTTCTCCCGCTCCAGGACCTCGGGCGGAACCTCCTCCCGTCGAACGTAGAGGGGGGCCATCGCGGCCACGTGCATGGCCAGGTCGTGTCCGAGCCCGATGAACTCCCGGGTGCGGGCCACGAAATCGGTCTCGCAGTTGAGCTCGAGGAGGACGCCGATCTTCCCCCCGGCGTGGATGTAGGAAACGACCTGCCCCTCGGAGGCGGCCCGGCCGCTCCGTTTGGTTGCGGCCGCGATCCCCTTCTCCCGCAGGAGGTCCACCGCCCGCTCGAAGTCCCCCTGCGCCTCCCCCAGCGCCCACTTGCAGTCCATGATGCCGGCGCCGGTCCTCTCGCGCAGTTCCTTCACCGCCGCTGCGCTGATCTCCATTCGCACTCCCCGCTCCCGATCCCTAGGCACCGCCCGCCGCTTCGGCCGGCGCCTCCGTCTCCGCCGGGGCGCCTGCCTCCGGCTCACCCACGGTCGTGACCGGCATCTCCGCTGTCAGGGCCCCTTCGCTCACCACCCCCCGGCCCTCGATGATCGCGTCGGCCATCCGGGCCGTCAGCAGCCGGATCGCCCGGATGGCATCGTCGTTGCCCGGGATCGGGTAGCTGATCTCGTCCGGATCGCAATTCGTGTCCACCACCGCCACCACCGGGATCCCCAGGCGGTTCGCCTCCCGGACCGCGATCCGCTCCTTCTTCGTGTCGATGACGAAAATGGCCCCGGGGAGCCGGTCCATCTCCTTGATGCCGACGAGGGCGTGGGTGAGCTTCTCCCGCTCCCGCATGAGCCGCAGCCCTTCCTTCTTCGTCAGGCGCTCCAGCGTCCCCTTCTGCTCCAAGTCCTCCAGGTACTTGAGGCGCTGCACGCTCTTGCGGATGGTGGCGAAGTTCGTGAGGGTCCCGCCCAGCCAGCGCTGGTTCACCCAGAACATACCGCAGCGCTGCGCTTCCTGCTCGATCGTCTCCGCCGCCTGCTTCTTGGTCCCCACGAACAGGACCGCCTCACCCTTGAGGGTCAGCTCCCGGAGGAACTCGTAGGCCTCCGTGAACTGCTTGAGGGTCTTCTGCAGATCGATGATGTAGATGCCGTTGCGCTCCCCGAAG
>DASYVA010000144.1 GCA_036000645.1 Candidatus Methylomirabilis sp. | reverse complement strand
TTCGTGAACCCGACCGGCCGGTTCGAAGTGGGCGGCCCCATGGGCGACACCGGACTGACGGGCCGGAAGATCATCATGGATACCTACGGCGGTGTCGTGGGTCATGGCGGCGGGGCGTTCTCCGGAAAGGACCCGACCAAGGTGGACCGGTCCGCCTCCTACATGGCCCGCTACATCGCGAAGAATATCGTGGCAGCCGAGTTGGCCCAGAAAGCGGAGGTCCAGATCGCCTACGCCATCGGCGTCCCCGAGCCGGTCTCCGTCATGGTGGACACCAAGGGGACGGGGGTCGTCCCGGACGGGGTGTTGTGCGAGCTGGCCCGGAAGCACTTCGAGCTCACCCCCGCCGGGATCCTGAAGGCGCTGGACCTGCGGCGGCCCATCTACAAGCAGACGGCGGTCTACGGCCACTTCGGCCGCAACGAGCCGGACTTCACCTGGGAGCGGACGGACCGGGCGGCGTTGCTGCGCACCGAGGCGGGCCGACACGGCGCGTAGGCCCGGGCGCGCCACCATCCGGGACTGAAGGCTGTGGACTACGACGTCAAAGACCTGGACCTGGCCGAGAAGGGGGCGCTCCGGATCGAGTGGGCCCGCGCCGCCATGCCGGTCCTCTGCCTGATCGAGGAGCGCTTCCGCCGGGAGAAGCCCCTGAAGGGGATCCGCCTTTCGGCCTGCCTGCACGTCACCACGGAAACGGCCAACCTGGTCCGGACCCTGAAGGCCGGCGGGGCATCCGTGGTCCTCTGCGCCAGCAACCCCCTCTCGACCCAGGACGACGCGGCCGCCTCGCTGGTGAAGCACCACGCGATCCCGGTCTTTGCCATCAAGGGGGAGGATCGGGACACCTACTACCGCCATATCCAGAGCGCGGTCGCCGTGAAACCGCAGATCACGATGGACGATGGCGCCGACACGATCGGGGTCCTCCACAGCGAGCGGCGGGACCTGCTCCCCGGCGTCATCGCGGGGACCGAGGAGACCACCACCGGCGTCGTCCGCCTGAAGAGCATGGAGCGCGAGGGCGTCCTGGGCTACCCGATCATCGCGGTGAACGACGCCGACACCAAGCACCTCTTCGACAACCGCTACGGGACCGGCCAGAGCACGATTGACGGGATCCTCCGGGCCACGAACGTCCTGCTGGCCGGGACCCGGCTCGTGGTGTGCGGCTACGGCTGGTGCGGCCGGGGGGTGGCGATGCGGGCCCGGGGGATGGGAGCCAACGTCATCGTGACCGAGGCCGAGCCGCTGCGGGCGCTCGAGGCGGTCATGGACGGCTACACCGTCCTCCCCTCCCGGGAGGCGGCGAAGCTCGGGCAGGTCTTCGTGACGGTGACCGGGGACATCCACGTGCTGCGGGAGGAGCACTTCGCCCTCATGCCGGACGGCGCCATCCTGGCCAACGCCGGCCACTTCAACGTGGAGATTGACCTGGAGGCGCTTGAGCGGCTGGCGAAGAAGCGCCGGGCCGTCCGGGACTTCGTGGAGGAGTTCACGCTGAAGGACGGCCGGAGGCTGTACGTGCTGGGGGAGGGGCGCCTCATCAACCTGGCCGCGGCCGAGGGGCATCCGGCCAGCGTGATGGACATGTCCTTCGCCAACCAGGCGCTGGCGGCGGAGTTCGTTGTCAGGAATGCCGGCAAGCTGGAGAAGAAGGTCTACCGGGTCCCCCGCGAGATCGACGAGGAGATCGCCCGGCTCAAGCTGCGCGCGATGGGGGTGAAGATCGACCGGCTGACGCCGGAGCAGAAGAAGTATCTGGCCTCCTGGGA
>DASYVA010000143.1 GCA_036000645.1 Candidatus Methylomirabilis sp. | reverse complement strand
GGGGGCAGAGTATCCAATTCCGGAAACCTTCGAGCAGCCAGCGGGACGGGGGCGCGGGGGGCTGCGGCGCTGGTGCGAGGGACAGTATCCAGAAGGCCCGGGGAGGTCAGCTCCGGAAGACTCGATGCGCATGTCAACAGGATTTTCTTTTGTGCCCTTTTCAGGAAGTCACGGTGTCCCTTGTTCGGTGGTGTCAGATCCTTGCGTCTCCCGAGCGTTACCCCTTGCCGGGATTGGTCCTTGGACGGGGGCGTCCCCTCCTTCCGCTCGGGGGAGCTCCCGAGGAGCCCGGCCTGCCGTTTCTCCTTGAGGCGGTAGCTCTCGCCTTTGAGGTTCAAGGTGGTGGCGTGGGGGAGCAGCCGATCAGAGGATGGCGGTAGCCAGGACCTGGTCGTTGAAGATCTCGCCCCAGTCGCCGAAGCTCTTGTTGGCCGTGATGATGAGGCTGGCCTTCTCGTAGGGGCGGGTAAGGAGGCGGAAGGAGAGGCTGGCCTCCCCCCGGGTCATCGGGAGGTAGCCGGTTCTCCAGCCGAGCGCGGCTTAGCCGAGCCCAAATTGCGAGAGCCCACGGCCCGGTGGTGGAGGGAGCGCGGCGTTTCTCCCTTGGGCAGGCGGCGGGGCCTGGGCTAGAATCGCGGGGCGAAAGGAGGCGAGAGCCAGGCCGGAGGAAAGGGGGAAGCCATGGCCCGACTGTCCCTGGACCAGATCCAGCAGCAGCTCCAGGACCTGCAGGGGTGGAAGTTCGGGAACAACGCGATCACGAAGCAGTTCACCTTGAAGGGCTTCGGGCCCGCCATGGCCCTCGTCAACAAGGTGGCGCAGGCCGCCGAGAAGGCCAACCACCACCCGGACATCGTCATCAACTACAACCGCGTCACCTTCACCTGCTCGACGCACGACGCCGGCGGGGTGACCGAGAAGGACATCGCGCTGGCGAAGCAGATCGAGGCGGCCGCCAAACCCTAGTCCCGCTTCCCCCCGCCCGCCGCCCCTTCGGCCAGCGCCTGGAGCGCCCGCTCCAGGGCTCGCACCGCCTCCGAGACAGCCGTCAGCTCCCGGTCGAAGATCTGCCGGATCTCCCGCCCCAGCACGGGCCGAAGCGTCCCCAGATAGGCGTCCACCTCCGCCAGGACACCCCGCAAGGCGTCCCGGGCGGCCACCACCGCGGCCCGCGCCTCCTCCCCGGCCCCTCCCTCACTCCCCACCGGGTTTCCCCGGCGGGGTGATCCGGAGCATCCCTGGCGTCCCGCGGGCCCGGCGAATCGCCCGGCCCCGGGTGATGGCGAACCGGATGAGGCGGCTGTCCTCCCCTCCCGCCTCCAGGAGAGGGATTAAATCTTTGTAGTAGATCGTCCGGGCGTCCGCCATGGCGAAGATCTGCTCCGGGTCCACCCGCTCCACGTCGAGCCAGCGCCGGACCTCCGCCACGGCCTCCTCCACCGAGACCGGCGGCAGCTCTTCTTCACCCTCGAAGGGGTCCGTCATCCCGCGCCTCCGCCCGCACAGGCCGGGCAGGGACACAGGGACCGGAGGAAGTCGTAGGTGTAGATCCCGGTCTTGTGCCCGTCCTGCCAGGTGAAGTTGAGGGCGTAGTGCCCCACCTTCTGGACGTCCGTCACCTGGGCGTCCCCGACCCGGACGATCGGCCCCTGCATCACGGCGAGGCTGAGCCCCCCCTTCTTCTGCTGCTCGGCCCGCTTTCGCCGCTCCTCACCGCACAGCGCGCAGGGGCACTCCTTCCGCAGGAGGTCGAAGGGGTAGACGCTCTCGTGGCCATCCCCCCAGCGGATGGTCATCAGCCGTTGCTGGCCATCCACCGTGATCTGCCGCGCCGTGGCGCTATCCGCCGTGGGCATGCTGCCCTTCTCCCCCTCAGTTCCCCTTCGTGAACAGCCGCTCGAACTGCGCCGGCGGCGCGGGCGGCACCCGGGCGGTCGCCAGGTTCTCCACGACGTGCGCTTCCTGCTTCATCCCCACCAGGGCCGTCCCGAGCCCCGGGGCCGAGCGGACGAACTGGAGGGCCCGCTGGGCATCGGTCTCGAGGCCCGTCAGGACCTCGGCGAGGAACGGGGGCATGCCGCGGGTCAGGCGGGACTGCAGGAGGGAGGCGCTCGCCATCACGTAGATTCCCAGACCGGCTGCCGCCTCAAGCACCGGCACCTGCTCCCCGTCCAGTTTCTGCGTCGCATGCACCAGGGCCTCGGGCATCCCCAGGTTCAGCGGGAGCTGGATGACCCGGAAGTGATGACCCTCCCCCGCCACCTCCCGCGCCAGGCCGGTGAGCTCCTGGAGGTTCAGATGCCCCCCGGCGTCCGGAGGCACCCGGTAGCCGTTCCAGGTGGCGGTGCCGTATACCCGGAGCCGCCCCGCCGCCGCCTCCTCCTCCAGCGCGCCCATCGCCGCCCGCATCCGCCCGAGAAACTCCCCCCGCGGCACCTCGTCCAGTTGCTGCTCCGGGTTGTGCAGGTAGTAGATGTCCACGCAGGCGAGGCCGAGGTTCTCGAGGCTCCGGCGGAGCTGGTGCTTGAGGTAGGCCGGCGTCATGCAATGGGAGCCCGCGACGAGGTCTTCCGGCCGCGCCACCCCGGGCCGCACGAAGGTCTCCGTGAAATAGGCACCCGGGTTCGCCGGGTAGCCGCCGTCAAACGGCACGTATCCCCCTTTAGTAGCCACCACTAGCTCTTCCCGCCGGAATCCCCTGTCCGCAAAGAGCGCCCGCAGGGCCTCCCCCACCGCCCGCTCGCTCCGCTGGAAGCGGTAGTTGATCGCCGAGTCAATGACGTTGCACCCGAGGCCCACGGCCCGAATGACCGCCCCCCGGTACAGCCGGTCCGTCTCGGGGTCCGGCTCCCCCAGGTAGGTCCCGAGCCCGATGCTGGACAGGGAGAGGCCGCCGAAGTCGCGGAAATGCGCGGGCGGGATCGCGGCCGCGAATCGCGCGCGGTAGGCGGCGGTGCCGTCGGTGGTGGCGAAGCCAGCGGTGGCCATGGGTCGCACTCCCACACATCCACTTCACGGAGCCCTGACGCAGGCATTCTACCGGGAAGGAGGGGGGCGGGCAACCGGGCCGGTTTACCGAAGGGTGACGCGCTGCGAGGCCATGCGAGACCTACCCGACGAGTTCAAAAAGTCCATCGGTGACCCGGGCGAGTTCTTCCGGTGAAACCGTTCCCAGATTGCGTCCGAGGCGTTCTGTCGAGAGGGTGCGGACCTGGGTGATATCCACGCCGGAGGGTTTCAGCAGTTTGAGGCTCTCCCCCCTCCCCCCCTCAGTATGCGAGCCACATCTGTGACCCGGCGGTGAATCCTTCCTCGGCCAACGCCCGCTCCTCCTTCGGATCAAGCTTGGTCGCCTCTTCGGCCAGGCGTCTCCTGCGGGCGCGCTCCAGCTTCTCCCGAACCGCGGCCTGAATCGCCCGGGTCCGATTCGGATAGCGCACCTCAGCCACCCAGCGGTCAACTTCGCGGAGCAGGTGCTCTTCCATGGTGATCGATATCTTAACAGACCCCATCCTGTGGCTCCCAAGAGCGGCATTGAAATCTATCACACCCGATCGAGGTTGTCGTCCCGCCTGAGGATTGCCCTAGCGGCGGGCGGCGGTCTCCAGGAGGGCGCGGACGGTGTTCAGGAGAATGGTGCCGGAGACGGGCTTGGTGAGGAACTCGTTCGCCCCGAGGGCCACGCTCCGCTCCGCATGCTCGACGCCGAGGCCGGTCAAGACCAGGATGGGGAGAGAAGCCGTGGTCGGCTCAGCTCGGAGTAGGCGCAGAAGCTCCCAGCCATCGAGGCGCGGGAGGCTCAGATCCAGGATGAGGAGGTCGGGGACATGCGCCGCCAGGCGGGTCAGCGCCTTCTCCCCGTCTTCCGCCGTCTCCACCAGGAACCCGGCCTCCCGGAGGCGGTCCTCCACCGCCCGCAGGAAGACCCGCTCGTCCTCGACCACCAGGATGCGGCGGGCCCGGGGGTGCTCCGCAGCGGGGAGGGTGAAGCGGAAGCAGGCCCCCTGCCCGCGGCCCGCGCTCTCCACCCAGATGCGCCCCCCCTGCAGCTCCACCAGCCGCTTGCTCAGGGCAAGGCCTAACCCCGCCCCCTGCTCCTGGCGGGCCCCGGCCTCCCCCTGCTGGAACTCCTGGAAGAGGCGGGCCTGGTCCTCGGGGCTCAGCCCCACGCCCGTATCCGCCACCGCCACCTCCAGCATGGCCCGGCCGCCGGCCTCCCCCCCGGTCCGGTGGCTCGCCGTCAGCGTGATCCGGCCGCCGGCCGGCGTGACCTTGATGGCATTGCTCAGGAGGTTGACCAGCACCTGCTTGGCCCGCGCGGGGTCGGCGAGGAGCGGGGGCAGATCCAGGGGGACCTCGAGGGCCAGGGTGAGCTCCTTTCCCTGGACGAGAGGCTCCACCATCTCCCGGACCGTCTCGAGGAGGGGCGGGAGGGCAACGGTCTCGCGGAGGAAGTCGAGCTTCCCGGCCTCCACCCGGGAGAGATCCACAATGTCGCTGACCAATTGGAGGAGGTGCCGGCCGCTCTGTTGGATGTTCTCCACGTAGCGGGCCTGCTTGGGGGCAAGGGGGCCGGCCAGCCCGTCCGCGAGGACTTCGGAGAACCCGATGATGGAGTTCAGCGGTGAACGAAACTCGTGGGACATGGCCGCCAGGAACCGGCTCTTCTGCCCGCTGGCCTGCTCGAGGAGCCGGTTGGCCTCCTCAAGCGCCGCCGTCCGCTCCCCAACCTTCGCCTCCAGCTCGGCAGACTGCTGCGTGAGGCCGGCGAAGAGGCGGGCGTTTTCGATCGCGATGGCCGCCTGGTTCGCCAGCAGGCTCAGGAGCTGCCCGTCGGTGGGGCCGAAGGACTCTCCCCCACGCTTGTTGTGGACCTCCAGGATGCCGACGATCTCCCCCGCCCGGCTCAGGATGGGCTGGGCCAACACGGCCCGGACCCCGAGCGCCTGCACGACTTCCGGGCGCGCCCGCGGATCCTCCGCCACGGCATTGCTCAAGACCGGCCGGCGCGTCTCCAGGATCCAGCCCGGGATCCCTTCCCCGGGGGCGAAGGTTAACTCCGCGGCATGCCAGGCCTCCCCGTCCCACCGCTCCCGGAAGCGGATGACCCCCTCCTCGAGGAGGCCGAGCAGGCCCCGCTCCGCCTCGACCAGCTCCACGGCGCGGACCACGATGCGTCGCAGGACTGCCGTCAGCTCCAGGTTCGAGTTGATCTCCCGGCTGACCTCCAGCAAGTGGGCCACATCCCGACTGGAGCGGAGGGCATCCTTCAGGAGGCGGGCGTTCTGGATCGCCACGGCCACTGGGCCGGCCACTGCAGTCAGCAGGCGGGTCTCCTCTGCCCCGAACGCCCCGGCCTCTCGCTTGGCCACGCTGAGGGCTCCCCGGACCTCCCCCCGGACCCTCAGGGGGACCACGAGCAGGGCGCGCAGGCCGATCTCCCGCAGGAGCGGCCGGGCCAGGCGGGGATCCGTGGTCACATCCTCGACGGCCAGCGGCTCCCCCGTGGCCGCGACCCGACCCGCGAAACCCTCCCCCAGGGCCAGGCGCTCCACCGATCGCGCCGCCGTCTGGCTCAGACCCCGGCTGGCCAGGAGCCGCAGCTCGTCCGTGCCCGGCTCCAGGTGGTAGACGACACTGGCGTCGAGATCCAGGGACTCGTGCAACCGCGTCAGCGCCCCCTCCAGCATGGGGAGGAGATCCGCGGAGGCGGCCAGGCTCTCGGCGACGGCGTTCAGGAGGGCCAGCTCCGCGTTCTGCCGGCCCAGTTCCTCCTCGAGGCGGCGGGTCTCGGTCAGGTCGGTCCCCACCGCGACCACACCCACGCGCTCCCCCTGGGGATCCTGCAGCCACGCAAAGTTGGCGGCCACGTCCCGAATCGCGCCGTCCCGCGTGACGATGCGGAAGGGGTAGCCCCGAACGATCCGCTCCTCCTCCAGGCGCTTGAGCAGCCGGTCCGTGATGCGCCCCTTCAGGGTGGCATGGACCAGGCGCTCCCAGGGGCCCCCCACGATCTCCCCCCGGTCGAAGCCGGTCAGGGCCTCCCCCTCCCGGTTCAGGTGGAGCAGGGTCCCATCCGGAGCGAAGGCGAAAATGAAGGAGGGAGCGGCCTCCAGGACCCAGCCGCCGTCAGGAAGCCGCGTCGGAAGGGCGGTGGCCATCGGCCCGCCTGCCTCAGGTGCGGAACACCATCCCGAGGATCTCTGTCAACTGGGGGATGCCGAAGGGCTTGCGGAGCAGCATGAGGGGGCCGAGGGCCATCGCCTCGGCCACCACCGGATGATCCGGGTAGCCGGTCATCAGGACGACGGTGACGCGGGGGTTGAGCTGCTTGGCCTTCTGAAAGACCTCGAGGCTGGACGTGGCGGGGAGGAGGACGTCCAGGAACACGAGGTCGGCGGGCTCTTCCTTCAGGAGCTCGATCGCCCGCTCCCCGTCGGGGGCGGGGATCGCCGTATAGCCGGCTCCCGACACGATGCCCCTGACCAGGTCGAGCAGGACAGGATCGTCGTCCACCACGAGGACCCGGGCCTCCCGCCGGGCCCCGCCGTGCGCGAGCCAGGCCTCGAGGACCTCGGGCTTGAACCGCCACCCGCCCCCGACCTTGATCGCCGGGAGCTTCCCCTGCCGCGCCAGGCGGTAGAGCGTGACCTCGGCCACACGGAGCTTCTTGGCGGCCTCCCGGAGCGTTAAGAGCTCTTCCACGCCCTGCCTTTCTTGGTCTGCACCGCCCGCCAGAAGTTGGGGTTGATCAATAGTGGTCTTTTACAGGCAAAGGGCGCGCCTGTCAATGGCAACGCGCAAAAAAAGTGGCAGGAGGAGGGACGGGCAGGGGTCGGCGACGAGCCGCGCGGGCGTCAGTCGCAGAGGGCGATCATGTCCATCTCCACGAGCGCCCCCATCGGGAGGGCGGCCACGCCGACGGTGGAGCGGGCGGGCCGGTGGGCGTCCAGAAACTCGGCGAAGATCCGGTTCATGGCCTGGAAGTGGCCGAGGTCGGTCAGGTACACGGTCACGCGCAGGACCCGGTCGAGCGAGGAGCCGGCAGCGGCCAGGACCGCCTTCAGGTTCTCCAGGACCCGGCGGGTCTGCGCCTCGATCCCCCCGGGGACCAGCGCCCCGGTGGCCGGGTCGAGCCCGATCTGCCCGGAGGTGTACACTATGCCGCTCGCGCGGATCGCCTGCGCGTACGGGCCGATGGCTTTGGGGGCCTGCGGGGTCTCGACCGGCTGGCGTCGCACGTGTCCCCTCCTTCCGGCGGCGATCCCTTGGCGCGGCCCGCCGGGCCGCCCCTACGCGGGGACCTCCTCCACCGCAGCCAGGAAGTCGTGGATCGTCGCCGCCACCTGGGGCGGGATCCCCCCGACCCGCGTGATCTCATCCACGCTGGCCGCCCGGAGGCGCCGCACGCTCCCGAACCGCTCCAGGAGCTGCGCCTTCCGCTTCGCCCCGATCCCGGGGATCTCTTCCAGGATCGACGTGACCGCGGCCCGCCCCCGGACGCGCCGGTGGTAACTGACGGCGAAGCGGTGGGCCTCGTCCCGGACCTGCTGCAGGAGGTGGCGCGCCCGCGACCCCTCGGGCAGCGCGACGGGGCGGGCGCGCCCGGGCAGGTACACCTCCTCCCGCTCCTTCGCCAGCGCGGCCAGCGGCTGGTCGGGGCAGCCCGCCGCGCGCAGCACCTGCAGGCCCACGTTGAGCTGGCCGACCCCCCCATCCAGCAGGAGGAGGTCCGGCAGCGGCTGCTCGGCCCGGCGGGCTAGACGGCGGCGGACGACCTCCCCCATCATCCGGACATCGTCGGACCCGGTCACGGTCTTGATCCGGTACCGCCGGTAGTGCGCCCGCCGCGCCACCCCCCCCTCGAAGACGACCAGGGCGGCCACGGCGTGGGTGCCGCGGATGTTGGAGACATCCACGCACTCCAGCCGGCGGGGCGGGCGGGGGAGGTTGAGGAGCGCCTGGACGTCTGTGAGCGCAGCCTCCCGGCCCCGGGCGGAGCCGAGGCTCTGCTGGAGCGAGAGGGCGGCGTTCTTCACCGCGAGCAAGGCCAGGCGCGCCTTCTTCCCCCGCTGCGGGGCGTGCACGTGCACCACCGCGCCCGCCCGCCGGCCCAGCCACTCCTCGATGAGGGGCTGGTCCTCGAGGGCGTGGGAGACCAGGACCTCCCGGGGGATCCCCTGCCGCACGACGTAGAACTGCTTCACGAGGGAGGCCAGGAGGGTGCCGGGAGCCTCGCCAGCGGCCTTCCCCAGGGGGAAGGCCTCGTGCCCCACCACCTTGCCCCCCCGGACCAGGAGGAGCTCCGCCTGCGCCTCCCCCCCCTCCAGGGCCAGCCCGAAGACGTCCTGGTCCTCGCCGGTGGCGGAGAGGACCTTCTGCCCCGCCGTCGCCTGCCGCAGGGAGAAGAGCTGGTCCCTGAGGCGGGCGGCCCGCTCGTACTCGAGCCGGTCCGCCGCCGCCTCCATGCCCTGCTCGAGGTCCTTCGCCAGCTCCCGGTCCTTCCCCTCCAGGACGAGGCGGACCCGCTCGATCACCCGGTCGTACTCCTGGCGGTCCGCCTTCCCCTCGCACGGGCCGAGACAGCGGCCGAGGTGGTAGTCGAGGCAGAGGCGGCGCCCCTGGATGTTCCGGCACTTCCGGTAGGGGAAGGTCTTATTGAGGACGCCGAGGGTCTGCCACATCACCCCGGCCGGGACGTAGGGGCCGAAGTAGAGCGCCCCGTCGTCCTTGATGCGCCGGACAACCTGCGGGCGGGTCCAGGGATCCTTCAGGTCGAGTTTCAAGAAGGGATAGTGCTTGTCGTCCCGGAGGACCACGTTGTACCGCGGCCGCTTCTCCTTGATCAGGTTGCTCTCGAGGATGAGGGCCTCGAGTTCGTTGTCGGTGAGGATGACCTCGACGTCCCGGACCTGGGGCATGAAGGCGGCGACCTTCTCGCTTGTCGCGTCGGCGTGGAAGTACGTCTGCACCCGCTTCCGGAGGGAAAGGGCCTTGCCGATGTACACGACCCGCCCGCGGGCGTCCTTGAAGAGGTACACGCCCGGCGCATCCGGAAGCTGCCGCGCCGTCTCCTGAAGGCTCATGAAAGCATCATCCCGCGACGCCCCGGAGCTGTCAAGGCACGGCGCACGCTCATCTGTTCAGCGAATCCCTGTCGGCAAGGCAAATTTTCACTTGACGTCGCGGATCGGTCCTCGTAGCATTCGCCCACTTCGTTGTTTCCTGCCAATTCCTCCTTCGGGAAGGTTCCTTAAGTCTGAATCCGTAGTGGCCGCCCGGGGGTCTGGGAGGGAGACCTCATGAGGGCCATTACCCAGACCTATTGGGTTCATTCATCCAATCGTGTTCAAGAGCCTTTCCGCTGGCCCAGCCGCCCCGGGCCTCCTGGTTTTCCGCCTGGTTGCCTGCCACCGGGACTACACAGGCACTCGCCCTGGCTGGGTCTACGGCCTCTTACCGCTATAGCCTCCATGACTGTCTTGCTAGTGTCTCTCACTCCTGCCGCTTTCGCCCAGACCTTCAA
>DASYVA010000142.1 GCA_036000645.1 Candidatus Methylomirabilis sp. | reverse complement strand
ACGCGCTTGCCCTTCAGGCCCTCTGGCACATCCCCGGCCACGATGCGCTGCGCCAGCCCCTCCACGATGGCGGTCTTCCCCACCCCCGGCTCCCCGATGAGGACCGGGTTGTTCTTGGTCCGACGGGCCAGAACCTGGACGACCCGTCGGATCTCGTCATCCCGCCCGATGACCGGGTCGAGCTTCCCCCGCCGGGCCAGGTCGGTCAGGTCCCGGCCGTAGCGCTCCAGCGCCTGGTACTTCTCCTCCGGGGAGGGGTCCGCGACCCGCTGCCCGCCCCGGACCTCCGCCAGGGCAGCGTAGAGCCCGTCCGGGCTCACCCCGGCCTCCCGCAGGATCCGCTCGGCGGGGTCCCCGGCGCCCTCGGCGGCGGCGAGGAGCAGGTGCTCGGTGCTCACGTACTCGTCCTTCAGACGCGCCATCTCCCGCTCCGCCCCCTCGAGGACCTTCTGGAGGCGGGGGGTGACGTACTGGCTCGAGGCGCCGGCGACCTGGGGGAGCTTCTTCACGGCCTCCTCCAGGGCGTGGGTCACCTGGGAGAGGTTGACTCCGAGGCGCCGCAGCAGGGGGGCCACGATGCCATCCTGCTGGCCGAGGAGGGCGAGGAGGAGGTGTTCCACGTCCACGGCCTGATGGGCCATCTCGGAGGCATGCCGCTGGGCCTTCTCCAGCGCCTCCCGCGAGCGGATGGTGAATCGGTCGAGCCGCATCCCAGGTACCTTCCTCCCGGCTTCGCCTCGGCGGAGCCGGGGAAAAAATTAGGGCGGGGGGCTTGAAGATAAGCTCCCTGCCCTTCCCTCTATGCAGAAAGAGTACCAAGCCGGCGGGGACCTGTCAACGGCCGCCCGGGGCCCACGAGAGGAGGGCGCTTCGCTTCCGGATGGGCGCCCGCCATCCTCCCCGCCAGGGCCGAAGGCGCCCCCGCAGGAAGGCGCGGAGGCGCCCGTCCCGGGAGGGATCCAGGCGGAGCCCCAGGTAGTGCTTCCAGAACCGGACTGCCTCGTCCAGGTCGGCAAAGGGCTGGTCGAAGGCGTACGCGACCACCCGCACCTCGGCGTGGATCCCGAGGCGCTGCAGCGCGCCAAGCACCTCCCGGTAATCCCGCTTCCTCGGGGAGGGCTGGTTGAAGAGGAGGGGGTACAGCTCGTCGAAGTAGAACTTGTCCCGGCCGGTATCCACCCGATGGAGGAGCACGATGCGCCGGGCAGCGGCCCGCTCCAGGCCGGCCACCAGGTCGGCCGGCCGGTGCCAGGGGAGGGGGACGTTCGCCGCCAGGAGCAGGTCGTGGCGTCCGACTGCTCCCTCCCCCCACGCCCTGGGGAGGATCCGGACGTTCGCAAGGCGGGCCCGGGCCAGGCGCCGACGGAGCGCCGTCACCATGGCCGGGGCGGGCTCGAGCGCGGTGACCCTCCGCAGGCGCCGCGCCAGCGGAAGCGTGAGGGCGCCACAGCCCGCCCCCACGTCCAGGGCGCTCCGGCAGCCAGCGAGGAGCGGCTCCAGGGCGGCCATCACCTGCCGGGGGAAGTCGCTCAGGCGCAGGGCCGCCATGTACCAGCGGACCTGCTCGCCCGTCCAGGGCGGGGGGCTCACGGGCGGACGGCCACCACGACCGTGATGGGCCAGGCGAACTCCCGCGCGTCCCCCTCCCCCTGGAGCCCGAAGGCGGAAACCGCCCCGGGGGGCGGGCTCGCGAAGGCCTCCCGAAGGGCCGCGGCCCGGACCGGTCCCCCCCCGCGCCACCCAGTCCCCGAAGCAGAGGCGCGAGGAGCAGGAGGTATCCAGGGCCGTCACGGTGAGGCCTGCCCTTTCGGCGAATGCCCGCCACTCGGAGGCGGTGTAGTTGCGGACGTGGGAGGGATCGCGCAGCGCCTCCACCCTGTTGTGCCAGGCGGCGAGCGCGGGCTCCTCCGGGGAGGTGGTGTCCCCCAGGATGACCCGGCCGCCGGGCCGGGTCACCCGGACCACCTCGGCCAGGAAGTTGGGAACGGAGGGGAAGTGGTGCGGGGCGATGCGGCAGGTCGTCACGTCGAAGGCGGAGGCGACAAAGGGGAGGGCATCGGCCAGGCCCTGGGCGAAGGCCACGTTGCCGATAGAACGCTCGCCTGCCAAGTGACGGGCCTGCGCGAGCATCGCGGCGGTCAGGTCCAGGGCCACGACCCAGCACGCCCCCGCGGCGAAGGCAAACGCGTTGAACCCGGTCCCGGTCGCCACGTCCAGGACCCGCTCGGTCCCCGTGAGGTGCGCCAGGGCCACCATGACCGCGAGGCTGTCACCGCTGCCGTGCGCCCGGCTCGTCGTGTAGTGGGCCGCCTGGCGGCCGAACTGGTCCGCCGCCGTCCGCGTGGTGGGATCCATGGCGCCTCCGGGATTCCATCATAGCCCCCCGGTGCGCCCCCCGCAACCGCGTCGGCCTTGTCGGTCCTCCCGGGCGCGTGCTAGAGTGCGGCTCCCGGAAAGGAGCCGTGATGGCCGACCTCCTCCCGACCGCCATCGAGGCCGCCCGCGCCGCGGGCGCCCTGCTGCGGGAACTCCAGACCCGCCCCCGGACGATCGACCACAAGGGAGCCATCAACCTGGTCACCGACGGGGACCGCCGATCGGAGGCGCTCCTCGTCTCGCTGATCCGCTCCCGCTTTCCCTCCCACAGCATCCTCTCGGAGGAGGGGCGGGGTCACGCGGGGGCCGCGGATGTCTGCTGGATTCTGGACCCGCTGGACGGGACCACCAACTTCGCCCACGGCTTCCCCTTCTACAGCGTGTCCATCGCGGTCACGGTCCGGGGGGAGCTGGCGGCCGGGGTCGTCTACGACCCGAACCGGGACGAGTGCTTCGTCGCGGAGCGGGGGGCGGGCGCGCGGATGAACGACGCGCCGCTCAAGGTCTCGGCCATCTCGGCGTTGACGGACGCCCTGCTCTGCACCGGGTTCCCCTACGACATCCGCGAGGCCCCGAGCAGGGTGGTCGCCCGCTTCCAGGCCTTCCTGGTCCGGGCACAGGCCGTCCGGCGCCCGGGCTCGGCGGCCCTGGACCTGGCCTACGTCGCCGCGGGACGCCTGGACGGGTTTTGGGAGGACAAGATCCACGCCTGGGACCTGGCGGCGGGGGCACTCCTGGTCCAGGAAGCCGGGGGGCGGGTGAGCGATTATGCCGGCAACCCTCTGGACATCCACCGGGGGGAGATCGTGGCCAGCAACGGGCTCCTCCACGCGGCCATGGTCCAGGTCCTGAGCCCCCAGGAGGTGGGGCGCCCGTGACCGGCGCCGGGCGGCTTCCCCAAAGGCATGGAGGGGGGGGACGATGAGCGACCGGGAGCGTCGCAAGGGGACGGGGCGGGCACTGCTCCTGCTGCTGGTCGCGATGGCGCCAGCCCCCCGGGCGGCGGCCCTGACCCCGGACGAGGAGAACACCATCGCCGTCTTTGAGCGCCTGGCCCGGGGGGTGGTCTACATCACCACGGTCTTTGCCCACGAGGGGCCCGCCCCGGCGACCGCCCGGCGGGGAGTCGGCTCCGGCTTCATCGTCAGCGATGAGGGACACATCTTGACGAACGCCCATGTGGTGGAGGGGAGCGAAGACATCCTCGTCACCATCGCGGGGGAGCGCCGCAAGGCCCGCGTGGTCGGCCTGGACGCCGCCACGGACGTGGCGGTCCTCCAGATCGAGAACCCTCCGTCCGACCTGACCGTCATCCCGCTCGGAGGGTCCGCCGGCCTTCGGATCGGGCAGAAGGTCCTGGCCATCGGCAACCCCTTCGGCTTGAGCCAGACCCTCACGATCGGAGTGGTGAGCGGCCTGGACCGGCTCCTCCCGACAACCCGGGAGACCATCGCGGGCCATGTCATCCAGACCGATGCCGCGATCAACGTGGGCAACAGCGGCGGCCCACTGCTCACCTCGGAAGGAGAAGCCGTCGGGCTGAATACCGCCATCATCCAGGGGGCCCAGTCTATCGCGTTTGCGATCCCCATCGACACGGTGAAGGCGGTCCTGCCGCAACTCCTCAAGGAGGGGCGGGTCATCCGGCCCTGGATCGGCATCAACGGGAAGTTCGTGGATGAGGGCCTGCGGAAGGTCTTCAACGTCCCCCTCACCTCCGGCTTCCTCGTGGAGGACGTGGGGAAGGGGAGCCCGGCCGAGCAGGCGGGCATCCGCGAGGGGACGCTGGACGTGACCGTGAACGGGATCCGGTTCCTGCTGGGGGGCGACATCATCACCCAGGTCAACGGCCAGCCGATCCGGACCTCCGAGGAATTCTTCAAGGCGCTCGCCGGACTCAAGATCGGGGACGAGCTCCGGCTCACCATCTTCCGCGGCGGCGAGACCCTGACCAAGACCCTCGCCCTGGCCGAGCGCCCCCGCTAATACCAACGCGATCATTCATGTGACAGACGGTCCGGGTGGCGCCGGCGACAGGACCCGGACCGTGTCACGTTCATGCGGTCGTTTGCATTAGTCTCGGACCCGAACGACGAGCTCCACCTCGACCGGGATGTCGAGCGGCAGCTGGTTCGTCCCGATGGCGGAGCGGGCGTGACGGCCCCGGTCCCCGTAGAGCCGGATGAGCAGCTCCGAGGCCCCGTTGATGACCCAGGGCTGGCGCGTGAATCCGTCCACGCAGGCGACAAACCCCAGAAGCTTCACCACCTGGTCTACCCGACCCAGATCCCCGACCAGACTCTTGACGCAGGCGAGGCAGTTGACGATCGAGAGCTGGGCGGCCTGGTATCCCTGCTCCTCGGTCAGCTCGCCGCCGACCTTCCCGACGTACTTGGGCTTGCCATCCACCATGGGACCCTGCCCCGCCGTGAAAATCAGGTCCCCGGTCCGAACGGCGGGCACATAGGCCGCCACGGGCCGGGGCGCCTGCAG
>DASYVA010000141.1 GCA_036000645.1 Candidatus Methylomirabilis sp. | reverse complement strand
GACGCCGACGCTGCTCGGGGGAAAGGAAAGCCTCTGGTTCACGGAGCAGATCTACAACCAGTTCATCATCCGGTTCAATTGGGAGCAGGGGGCGGCCTTCGGCTTCCTCCTGTTGATCCTGTCGTCCGCGATCGTCTGGATCGGGCTCAAGCTGACCGGCCAGACGCTGGCGGGCGCCGTCCAGCAGCGATGATCCCCTCCATCCCCCAGCCGCCTTACGCCCGCCGCCTCTACACGGCCTACGTGGGGGCCTTCTTCGTCTCCCTGTTCGCCCCGCTGGTGGTGGTCGCGGTGCTGGCCTTCAACGACAGCCTGTTCCCGGCTCTGCCCTGGGAGGGGTTCACCCTGGATTGGTTCCTCGCGCCGGGTCCCCGCCGGATCGGCCTGTGGCACGACCAGGGGCTGCTCCGCGGGATGGTCACGTCCACCCAGGTGGCTCTCTGCGTGGCCGGCCTGTCGGTCGCGGTCGGGACCTGCAACGCCTTCCTCTTCGAGCAGGAGGAGTTCCCCTTCAAGCAGGCCCTGTACGCCCTGGCGCTGACCCCGCTCGTCATCCCGGGGGTCATCCTGGGGATCTCGATCCTCCTCTTCTCCAGCACGGTCGCCTCGGCCGTCGAGGGCTGGACGGGAGCGGAGGTGGAAGCGCTGCGGCCGGGTCTCCCGCTGGTGGTCCTGGGGCAGTTCTCCTTCATCACGACCCTCGCCACGCTGATCATCGGCGCCCGCCTGCGCAAGTTCGACCGGACCCTGGAGGAGGCGGCGCTCAACCTGGGGGCGTCCCGGGGCGTGGCGATCTGGACGGTGACCCTCCGGTTCCTCCGGCCGGCCCTCCTCGGCGCGGGAGCCGTGGCGTTCCTGATGTCCTTCGAGAACTTCAACACGACCCTCTTCCTGGTCGGCTCCGACGCGACGCTTCCCATCACGATGTTCATCAGCCTGCGGGACGGCTCCACCCCGGTCATCAATGCGGTGAGCCTCGTGTTGATGGTGAGCTCGGCCGGGATCGGGCTCATCGGGGTCTTCAGCGGCTTCGAGGGGAAGCGGCCCTGAGGGCGCCGGCCCGCGCGGAGGCTCACCGGAAGGATGACGCCGAGCCCATCGTGCTGGACCAGGCGAGGAGGCGGCAGGAGGGGCAGGACCGGGGTCGGGCCGAGGCGCGCGCTGGCGCCCTACCGTCCGGCTGATGAAGCAGTGCGGGGGACCCGAGGCTGATCTGGCGGGCGAAGCGAGAGACTCGGCTCCATTGCTACGCGGGCCGGCTCCCGCATTCCTGACGCGCGTCTCTGGCGCGGGACCACCAGAAGAGTAACGCGGCGCTCAATCCGCCCACGACGTGGCTCAGGGGGAGCGGCACGAAGGGAACGCTGCCTGTCGCCCCGATGAGAGACCAGCCGGCCAGGGATTCCACGAGGACCTTGCCTACCGTGAGAAGAAGGACCCCGGCACAGATCCACCGCCATGGTGCGGGTTCTCGGAGCCCGTGGAGGGCGAGGTAGATGATCGCTCCCGTGGCAACGCCGGAGAGGCCACCGTAGAATTGGGCCTCCGGTCTCATGGCGAGCAGGACGGTGCCAATGCCCAGCGCCGACAGCACGCACA
>DASYVA010000140.1 GCA_036000645.1 Candidatus Methylomirabilis sp. | reverse complement strand
CCGCCGCTCCTCCCGCAAGTCCACCCAGCAGAACGTCGAGGCCAGGGCGAGGCCGTGGGCGGCCAGGTCCGCCCGGAGCTTGGCGGGGTCCTCAGGGAACCCGGCGCCGTACTCCGTCCCCTCGTAGCCGGCCTCCCGCATCTCCCCGAGCGCCCGCTCGTAGGGAACGACCGGGCGCCAGTCTGGGAGATCGGCGTTGTTCCAGTTGATCGGCGCGGTCCCGATCCGCATCGCGGCCCCCTCACCCTCCCCTCTCCCCCTCACCCTCCCCTCTCCCCCCATGGGGGAGAGGGTTACAGACAAAGGGGGAGAGGATTACACATACCCTCCTGGCCCCCTCTCCCTCTCCTCTCCCCCCTCGGGGGAGAGGATTAAGGTGAGGGGGAGTGAGGATCAAGCTGAGGGCGGTGGTGAGGGGGGTAGACGCAATTCGGCTACGCCCGCCACTCGTCGAAGGCGGGCCGGACGCCATCGAGGAAAGAGTCCTGCTTCAGCTTCCACCCCAGCTCGGCCGACCGCCGGGTGACCACGACCTGGTCGAGGCAGAGCGCGTCGGCCACCGGCCCCATCTGCTTGCGCGCCTCTTCCAGCGGGATGCTCCGCGTGGCGCCCCCTTTGCCCGCCGCGTGGCTCGCCGCCCGGGCGGCGTCGGCGACCGCTACGGGGACACCATCCACGCCGTGGAAGACGCCGCGGGCCCGCTTCTCCACGACCAGCCGATAGAGTTGCCCGAGGTCATCCCGGTGCACCAGGGACCAGCGGTTCGTCCCGGTCCCCACGTAGGCCGCGGCACCCTCCTTGGTCGCCGAGGAGAAAAACTGGGTCACCAGCCCCCCTTTCCCCCCGTACACCATCCCCGGCCGGATGACCGCCGTCGCCAGGGTGCCCCGTCCGGCATCCAGCACGAGCCGCTCGTGGGCCGGACGCCACGCGACGATGGGCGCCGCCCCGGCCGTCGAGGCACCCTCGTCAGCCGGGCGGTCGCCGGTGTTCCCCAGCACCCAGACTCCGGAGGTATACACCACCCCCCGCAACCCGCCCCCGGCCTTCGTCGCGGCAAGCAGGGTCTCGATGGCGATCCTGTCCGCTTCCACGGCCTTCTCGCTGTACTCGAACCCGGCGTGAATCGCGGCATCGTGCTCCGCCGCCATCCCCCTGTACGTTGGTGGATCCTTTAGATCGCCGCGGACCGGAGTTGCTCCGAGCCCCCGGAGGACCGCTTCCTTCTCCGCGGAGCGGACAAGCCCGGTCACCCGGTGTCCTGCCTCGACCAGCGCGCGCACGATCCCGCTCCCCACGTACCCCGTCCCACCTGTGATGAAGACGCGCAGGCCATGCCCCCCCTCCCCCGCTGCGTGCCCCCCTGCACGCTGGACCGCCCCCCGACCCTCGCACCCTAAAGCTTCTCCTCGGCGCGCGCAGCCTCGTACTCCTTCCGCTTCTTTGGGAGGTAGGTCGGGATCGGCACGTCCCACCAGCCCGTCTTCTGCACCCCGGTGTGGGGCCACTCCCGGGCCGTCATGAGCTCCAGGACCGCCGGCCCTCCCTTCGCCATCGCCTTCTTGACCGCGGCGCCGATGCCTGCCGGGTCCTCCACCCGCTCCGCGTGGCAGCCGAACGCCTTGGCCACGTCGGCGAAGTGAGCGCTGTAGGGAGTCCCGTCCCTCTTCTTGAACTCCGTCCCGAGCAGCCGTTTCTCACCGTAGGCGTTGAGCTGGAGGTTCTTGATGGACTGCCAGCCGCAGTTGTTCAGGATCACGAGCAGGATCGGCACGTCGAGCTGCACGGCCACCGCCAGCTCCTGCATCGTCTGCATGAAATCCCCGTCGCCGGCGATGCCCACGACCGGCGCCTTCGGCGCGGCCAGCTTCGCCCCGATGCTGCCGGGGACCGTGAATCCCATCGTGGAGAAGCCGCCCGAGGTGATGTGGGTGCGCGGCGCGTACACCGGGAACTCCTGCCAGACCTGGGTCTGCGGGAGTCCCGCCCCGGTCACCACGATCGTCTCCTTGGGAAGCGCCTTCCGCAGCTCCACGAGGGCCCGGGAGATGGTCATGGGCTTCATGTCGGCGGTCTGGGCCGGACGCAGGCGCGCGTACCACTCCTCCCGGTGCTTGATGATGTCCTTGAAGTAGGCCCCTTTCTTGTAGTCGCGTCCCTTCCCCAGGTCCCGGACGGCCTCGAGCAGGTCGGCCAGCGCTGCCTTGGCGTCGGCCAGGAGCCCCACCGTCACCGGGTAGTTCTTCCCGATCTCGTGCGGGTCCAGGTCCACCTGAATGAGCTTCGTCGGCGGGATGGCGAATGTGATCTTATCCCGATAGGAGGACGCGATCCAGTCGGTGAACCGGCAGCCGAGGGCCAGAATCACATCGGCCGAGCGGCACAGGGCGTTGCCCACGGAGGAGCCGGTGTCCCCGGGGTGCCAGCCGTAGAGGGGATGGTCCTCGGGCGTCGCCCCCTTGCCCATCCACGTCGTCACGACCGCAGCGCCCAGGTGCTCCGCCAGCGCGGTGAACTCGGCGGCGGCGCCGGCCGTGATGATCCCGCCCCCCGCCAGCAGGACCGGCCGCTTCGCTCCCCACAGGAGCTTCGCCGCGCGCTCGACCTCGGCCGCGTCGGGGCGCATCCGCCCGTGCGGCTCCCGCTCGTCCGCCTCCGGCAGCTCCACGTCGGCCGCATCCGCCTGCACGTCCATGGGCAGGTCCACCAGGACCGGCCCCCGCCGTCCCGCCAGCATCTGGTTGAAGGCCCGGTGCAGGACGTACGGGAGCTGGTCCACGCGGCTCACCTGCCAGTAGCGCTTGACGATGGGCTCGAGGATCCGGGGGAAGTTCGCCCACTGGACCCGCTCGATCTCCTGGAGGACCGTGTGCCCCCGCATGTAGGTATGGACCGAGCCGGTGATGAGGAGGACCGCCGTGGAGTCCACGTAGGCCTGGGCGATGCCGATGGTGGTGTTGGTCGCGCCGGGCCCGATGGAGGTGGTGACGGCGAGCGGCGTCCCGCTCACCCGGTAGAAGCTGTCCGCCAGATGGACGGCGCTCTGCTCGTGCATGACCGGGATCATCTTCACCCGGTCGGCCCGGTCCACGAAGGCGTCCAGCAGCGAGGTGTTGCCGTGCCCCGGGATCCCCACGATGTAGGGGACCTCCCGGCGGATCAGGTACTCCGCGACGATCTCCCCGCCCGTGAGCCGCATCGCCGCCCTCCCCTCTGCCCCCCCTCACCTTCTCGCCGTTCCCTCTGCCTCGGTCCGCCCAGCATACCGAAACCCCCCAGCCCAGGCAAGCGAGGGGGGGCTTCGGTCTCAGCGTCCTCCCGCCCGCAAGGCCTGGAGCACCTCCCGGTGCAGCGGCGGGGTGGCCGCGCAGAGGACGTCGCTCGTCGCGCTCATATCGGGGACGAAGTTGAGCGGCTGGCCCGTGAGGTCCGTGACCGTGGCCCCCGCCGCCTCGGCCAGGGCCAGGGCCGAGAAGATCTCCGTCGGCCCCTGCCGCAGGCCCACGTAGAGGTCGACACGGCCCGCCGCGACGTCCGCCAGCCCCGGCGGCCCCCCGTTCGGGAGGACGAACCCTGCCACCCGCAGGAGGGGTCCGGCCCGGTCCAGTGCCGCCCGGAGGAAGGCCGGCTTCATGAGATAGACCTCGAGCCGCGCCCCCTGGAGCCTGGTCGCGCCGGAAGGCCGGAGGGGCACCGGGTCCCGGAGGGTCGTCCCGTCCAGCCGCCCCGTGAACCCCCTCCCACCGCCGGCTACCTCGACCGTCCCGTGGATCAGGTCGAGGCACGCCGCTGCCATCGGTCGGCCATCCGCGCTCAGGATTCCAATGGCGGTGTACCAAAAGGCCCGGATGCCGTGACGATACAGGGCCGAGCCGTCGAAGGGGTCCACGACCACGCAGACCGGCTCGCCCTTCCCCGCCACGCGGACCTCCCCCGCTTCCTCGGAGAGGACGGTGGCATCGATTCCGGCCTGGCGAATGACATCCAGGATGGCCGCCTCG
>DASYVA010000139.1 GCA_036000645.1 Candidatus Methylomirabilis sp. | reverse complement strand
CGGGAGGGTTCCCCAGGGGGGCTGGGGGGCCGGGGGCGGCGCCGGCGACAGGACCCGGACCGTGTCACTCTCCTTCTGTCGTTTGTGGCGTTGGTATTCGTCCCGCCACAAACCACAAGGCCCCCGGGAGCGCGCTCCCGGGGGCCTTGTCGGTTCACACACCCCGCACGGGGGTCAGCAGGTCCCTCACCCGGCGGGGGCACAGCCGCAGCCCTTCCCCACCGACGGCCTCATCCCCTCGGCCGTCGCGACGGCGAAGGACGAGAACTGCTTGACCACCTCTCCGCTCCCGCACGTGGGGCAGGCGACCCGAACCTCCGGGCTCCGAACCAGCATCTCGAAGGCCACCCCGCAGCCGCCGCACTCGTACTCGAAAATCGGCATCCACGTCCTCCGGGCGAGTCCCCGACCCGCCTCTTCCCGATCCTAGCGCGGCGGACAGCCCCGCGCAAGGGGGCCGGCCATCCTCAGCCCCGGGCGACCCAGACCAGGTGCTTCAGCTCCGGCAGGATGAGACGCTCCATGGCAAGGCGCACCGCCTCCCGGGAACCCGGGAGCGCGATGATCACGGTGGTGCGGGAGGTGCCCGCGAGGGTCCGGCTCAGGAGGGCCGCGGTCCCCACCTCCTGGTGGGAGAGGTGCCGGAACAGCTCCCCGAACCCGTCCACCACCTTGTCCAGGAGGGGCGTGATGGCCTCGATGGTCACGTCCCGCCGGGAAAGCCCGGTGCCCCCGGTGCAGAGGATGCAGTGCACCCCCGCCTCGAGGAGCCGCATCACCTCGGCCTGGATGGCGGTGACGTCGTTGCGGAGGAGGCGGTAGAACGCCACCGCGTGCCCCGCTTCCTTCAGCTGCTCCTGGATCAGCCGGCCCGACTCGTCCTCCGCCTCGGTCCGGGAATCGCTGATGGTGAGGACGGCGCACTGCACCGTGCTGACTTTGGCCGCCGTGGCCTTGTGGTCTGCGACACCCACGGGAACCCCTAGAGGTCGAAGAGAGGCACCCGCCCCGTGAGGAACGGGTTGTGCCGCCGCTCGTGCCCGATGGTCGTGGCCGGGCCGTGCCCCGGGTAGAGGACGGTCTCGTCGGGCAGGGCGAGCAGCTTTTCCCGGATGGAGGTGAGAAGCTCCTCGGCCGAGCCCCCGGGCAGATCCGTGCGGCCGATCGAGCCGGCGAAGAGGGTGTCCCCCACGAACGCCGCCCCGTCCGTCACCAGGCAGATCCCGCCCGGGCTGTGGCCGGGTGTGTGGAGGACCCGCAGGCGGATCCCGCCCACCCGGACCTCGTCCCCCTCCTCCAGGAACCGATCCGGGGACGGCGACGGCGTCGCCCGGAAGCCGAAGTAGAGGGACTGCTCCTCCAGGCGCTTCACCAGGTCCAGGTCGGCCCGGTGCATGAGGAGGGGGGCGCCCGTCTTCGCTTTGAAGTAGGCGTTCCCGAAGACGTGATCGAAGTGGCCGTGGGTGTTAATGATGCTCGTGACGGTCAGGTGCTCCCGGGCCAGGACATCCGCAACCGGCTCACTCTCCATGCCCGGGTCCAGGAGCGCCGCCTCCCGCGCCGCCTCATCGACGACGAGATAGGAGTTGCTCTCCAGGGGCCCAACCGTAAACGCGTGGACCTTCACCCTTCCCCCCGCTCCCCCCGGCCGCTAGCCCTTTGCTGCCGTCCCGGGGGGGGTGCCCTTCTCCAGCTCGCGCGACACCCGCACCACCGTGAAGTAGTCCACCCCCGTGAGGGCGGAGACGCGCAGCAGGTCCCGCTCCTTCAGCTTCCCCTGCTGCGCCAGGATCTCCCGCAGGCGGCGCCGCACATCCTCCGTGGCCGGTGTGTCCTGCTCCATCGTCCCTTCGTCCGGGCGGGGCTCACCGGCGGCAGCGATCCACCAGGCCCGGCAGGGCCTCCGCGAGCGCGTCCACCTCGTCCGCCGTCGTGGTGCGTCCCAGGGACACCCGGATGCTCCCGCGGACCCGCTCCGGGGGGAGCCCCATGGCGGCGAGGACGTGGGAAGGCTCCAGCGCCCCCGCAGAGCAGGCCGCGCCCGCGGAGCAGGCGAAGCCGGCCAGGTCCAGCGCCACCAGGAGCTCCTCCGCCTCCAGCCCCGGGAAGGCCAGGCTGCTCGTCTGGGGGAGCCGGGGAGCCCCACCGCCGTTGACCGCCACCCCGGGGATCCGCTCCCGGAGCCGCGTCTCCAGGCGATCGCGCAGCGCCCCGAGCCGCACCGCCTCCCCCTCCCGCTCGGCCGCGGCCACCTCGGCCGCCGCGGCCAGCCCCGCCGCCGCCGCGAGGTTCTCCGTCCCGGCGCGCCGCTCCCGCTCCTGGGACCCCCCGAGGAGGCGCGGTCCCAGGCGCACGCCGGCCCGCACGTACAGGGCCCCGCTTCCCGCGGGCCCGCCGATCTTGTGCCCGGAGAGGGAGAGGAGGTCCACACCGAGCTCGCCTATCCGGACCGGGACCTTGCCGAAGCTCTGGACGGCATCGGTGTGGATCGGCACGCCCGCCGCGTGCGCCACGGCGGCGAGCGCCGGCAGGTCGAAGAGGACGCCGGTCTCGTTGTTGGCGTGCATCAGGCTGACCAGGACCGTGTCGGGCCGCAGCGCCCGCTGGAGCTCCGCCGGGTCCAGCCGCCCCTCCCCGTCTACCCGCAGGGCCGTGACGCTGAACCCCGCCTTCCCCAGCGCCGCGGCAGCTCCCAGGACCGCCGGGTGCTCCACGGTCGAGGTGATGGCGTGACGTCCCTGGTCGGCCCGCGCGAGCGCCACCCCCAGGACCGCCAGGTTGTCCGCCTCGGTGCCGCCCGAGACGAACACCATCTCATCCTTGTCGGCGGCGCCGAGGAGCCCGGCGAGCCTCTCCCGGGCCTCTTCCAGGAGGACCCGCGCCTCCCGCCCGAAGGCGTGAACGGAGGAGGGGTTCCCCGGCGTCTCCCCCAGGACCGGCTCCATGGCCGCGCGGACCCGCGAATCCAGGGGGGCCCCGGCGTTGTAGTCGAGGTAGATGCGGCGACCCATGCGTGCCCCCTCGTGTCGTCGTTCTCCGACCACCCTTCGGGTGGTGCCCGCGCCGGTCCTCACGCTAGGCCCCAGGACAAAAGCGGCCGCCCCCCGGGCGGCCTCGTGCCGGTCCAACGGACTTCGCCTCGCGTCGTTCTCGGTCGTCGGCGGTCACGCTAGAGATAGTGGCCGACCCGAAACGTCCGGATCTCCCGCCCCTCCTCCTGACCCGTCTCGCGGTGGAGCGGCCGCACCGACACGATCCGCTCCGACTTGCGGCCGGCGATCTTCACCCAGTCGTCGGGGTTGGTGGTGTTCGGGAGGTCCTCGTTCTCCTTGAACTCGTCCGCGATCCCCTGGAGGAGGTCCTCGGCGGTGATCCCCGGGGCGTTCGTCTGGATGAGCCGCTTGACCGCCCGCTTCTTCGCCCGGGTGCAGACGCTCTCGATCATCGCGCCGCTCACGAAGTCCTTGAAGTAGAGGACCTCCTTCTCCCCGGACTGGTAGGTGACCTCCAGGAACCGGTTCGGGTCGCTCGCGGCGTACATGACCTCCACCGCCTGGGTGATGAGGGCGGCCACGGCGGCCTGCGGGTCCCCCCCGGCGGCGGCGAGGAGGCTCGGGGCGAGGGGGAGGTCGGCGGTCAGGTACTTGCTGAAGATGTCGGCGGCGGCGGTCCGGTCTGGCCGGTCGATCTTGATCTTCACGTCAAAGCGGCCGGGGCGGAGCACCGCCGGGTCGATGAGGTCCTGGCGGTTACTCGCCCCGATGACGACGACGTGCTTGAGCCCCTCCACCCCGTCCAGCTCGGCGAGGAACTGGGGGACAATCGTCGCCTCCATGTCGGAGGAGATCCCGGCCCCCCGGGTCCGGAAGAGGCTGTCCATCTCGTCGAAGAAGATGACCACCGGCTGCCCCTCGCTCGCCTTCTCCTTCGCCCGGGTGAAGATCTCCCGGATCTTCCGCTCCGTCTCCCCCACGTACTTGTTCAGGAGCTCGGGGCCCTTCACGTTCAGGAAGTAGCCGGTGACCGCCTGCCCGGTCTTCTGGGCGAGCTGCTGGGCGAGGGAGTTCGCCACGGCCTTCGCGATGAGGGTCTTCCCGCAGCCCGGGGGGCCGTAGAGGAGCACCCCCTTCGGGGGGAGGAGCTTGTGGGTCTTGAAGTGCTCGGCGTACAGGTAGGGGAGCTCGAGGGCATCCCGGATGAGCTCGATCTGGGGGCCGAGCCCCCCGATCGCGGCGTAGGTGATGTCCGGGACCGCCTCGAGGAGGAGGTCCTGGACCTCCAGCTTCGGGAGCCGCTCGAGGAGGTACCCGGAGCGGGGGTCGTACAGGAGGGGATCCCCCACGTGCAGGGTCTCGGCCTGGAGCGGCTCGGCGAGCTCCGCCACCCGCTCCTCGTCGGCGTGGAGGGTGACGACGGCCCGGTGGGCATCCAGGCGGTCCTTCAGGCGGACCACCTCCCCCTGGATGTCGAAGGCCTTCGCCTCCACCACGTTCAGCGCCTCGTTCAGGATGAGCTCCTGGCCCTTCCGGAGGGTCTCGGGGGTGAGGGCGGGGTGGAGGTTCACCTTGAGCTTGCGGCCGGCGGTGTAGATGGTGGCGGTCCCGTCCGGGTTCGCCTCGGCGAAGATCCCGTAGGAGGAGGGGGGGGCGGAGAGCTTGTCCACCTCCTCCTTCAGGGCGGCGACCTGCTCCTTCGCCTGGTGGAGGGCCTGGACGAGGCGCTCGTTCTGCTGGTAGGCCTGGTCGAGCTGCTCCCGGGAGGCGTGGAGCTTCGCCCGGAGGAACTCGAACTCCCGGGGGGCCTGCTCGAGGCGGCGGCGGAGGTG
>DASYVA010000138.1 GCA_036000645.1 Candidatus Methylomirabilis sp. | reverse complement strand
CACGCTATGGGTCCGAAGGTCGATCACGTACACCGCGGCACTGTGCCGGTTGGTCACATAGGCGGCATTGGCGACGGGATCCATCACGATCAAGTCCGGCTTCTTTCCCTGGGGGATGCTTGCCACGACCCGATCTTCCGCGGTGGCGATCACCGCGATCTCATTGAGCCGACGGAGGGTCACGTACACGTGGTTCCCATCCGGGGTCAGGGCTACGTCGTGGGTGTCATCCTTCAGGGCGATGCGCGCCACGATCTGGTGGGTTTTCGTGTCGACTTTGGAAACGGTGCGCGATTCGCCGTCGCCCACATAGAGGAACCGCTCATCGGGCGTGAGGGTCAGGCCCATCGCATACCCGGCTGAGGGGATGGTCGCAACCACCTTGAGGGTTTCCGTCTCGATGACCGAGACGTCCCCCGTGGTTTCATTCGAGACGTAGGCGATCCGCCCGTCCCGGGTGAAGATGGCATGGGCCGGCCAGGTTCCGACCTTGATTTTGGTTTCGAGCTTGCGGAGCTGCGCATCAAAGACCAGCACTTCGCTGTCCCACCAGTCGAGGATGTAGCAAGACTTCCCATCCGGGGTGAAGGCGAGGTTATACGGTCGCCTTCCCGCGGGGATCTTCCCGACCACCTCCTGGCGGGTGGCGTCGATCACGAAGAGGACCAGCTCCTCATCATCGATCACGTAGGCCCGCGCGCCATCCCGTGTAAAGGCCACCCGGTTCGGCCGGGTCCCGACATTGGGGATCGTCTTCACCACCTTTCGGGAGACGGTGTCGATGACCGAGATAGTCCCGCTGTGTCCGTTGGTGACGTACAGGGTCGCTGCGTCCGCGCGATCCGATGGAGCGGTCGGGAGGCCGAATGCCCACACGGAGAGCAGGACCAGGAGCCGGAGCTGGGTTCTTGGGAGACGCAAGGTGTTCCCTCCTCGGTTGCGTGGGAGGACCGATGGCCGCCAATCTTGCGCGCACCGGATGCGGATTGTCTTCCTCCGGTAGTCTGGCGTCAAGTGTTTGCTGGTCTCGGCCGCCTGCATCGACCGGGCACTTGCAAAAAACCGACCAAGGTGAGCGTTCATGGCCGTCCGCCTGGCGTCAAGCCACCCGCCGGGCATGGCGTTCACCGGTCGCGCCGCTCCAGCGAGACGACCAGCAGTGCGTCTGGGGTCTCCTTGAGCCCGAAGGCGATCCGGTCCCCGGGCCGCAGGTCCCGGAAGAGCCGCGTGGAGGCCGCGAGGAAGGGCATGGCCATCGCCTCCTCCATCAGACCGGGGAGCGGATCGTGCTGGATGATGATCACCGGCCGCGTCGAGTGCAAGGGCGAAGGCGGGGGGAGGAGCTCCACGACCACCCCGGTCCCCCGGTAGTCCGGCTGCGGGTCCGTCGCCACCCGGGAGACGAGAGGCCAGAGCACTGCGGCACCTGTGATCAGGCTGCTTGCGACGGCGACCGCCAGCATCGCCATCGTAAGCGGCCGTCGGCTGCGCGCTGACCCCTCCGACCTGCCGCCCGAGGGGACGGGAGCCGGGATCTGCGCGGACTCGCGCGGCGGAGGCTCCATCGTGGACGTCCCCATCCGCCCTCACCGCTCGAGCGGGTAGCCCCGCGTCACCCAGCCGGAGAACCCGTCCTCCAGGATGCTCAGGTTCCGGTAGCCCTGGTCCCGGAGGAAGCGGTAGGCCGCCTGGACCTCCTCGGAGGGGCAGGCGCAGTACAGGATCACGTGGCCGGTGCGCGGCACCTCGGCGTAGTGGCGGCGGAGCTCTCGGAGCGGAACGGACCGGGCACCGGGCAGCCGCCCCCGGCTGAATTCCTCCGGAGGACGGAGGTCGATGAAGGCGAGCCGGGCCCCGGCATCCAGGAGGCGCTTCACGTGTTCCGCTGGAAAGGCCACATAGGAGGCTGCGGTGTCATGACCTGCGGCCGCGGGCAGGGCAGCAAGGGTCCCCGGGAGGGCCGCCAGGGCAACCCACTTCCACCAGATCTTCACGGGCTCGCTTCCTTCCGGACCGCCACCAGCACGAGCTCTCCACCCTCTGCTTTCAAAGTGAACTCGACCCGGTCCCCCGGGGTGAGGCCCCGCAAGAGCTTCCCGTCGGTGGTCGGAAAGGCCATCGTCATCGCGCCCATCAGGCCGGGAATCTCCTCGTGCGTGATGATGACGAACTTCCGCTCCGGCGCGACGGCTCGGATGATCCCTCGCATGGACCAGGCGTGCTCGCCGCCGGCACTGGGCCGCGTCGCCTGCCGGGCGACGTCCAGCTCCCGCCGCAGCCGCTCTGTCTCCTGGCCCCACCAATGGTAGCCGACCAGGACCCCCACGCCGAGCGCGAGGTTGACCAGCACCACGACCTTGTAGAGGCGCATAGGCGTCAGTGGACGTGCTCGTCCGGGGCCGCCGCTTTCGGGGCCTCGTTGTCGAGCCACCCGATCTCATGGAGGAGGCGCGAGAGGTCCTCCCAGCCCCCGTCCTGACCCGGAATCCACCGGGCCCGGAGGTAGCCCTGTCGGTCCACGAGGAACTCCATGTGGGAGGGGACCGGGGGGACGCCCTCCGCGGCCAGTGTCCTCCGGAAGAGGGCGTAGGTCTCGACGATCTCCTCGCTCCCCTCCACCGCGAGCGGCAGGGTCGCCGCGCGGGCCCCGAGCCTCCGGTAGATCCGGGGGGCGTCGCGCATGGGGACAGCCAGGGTGCGGGCACCCCACCGGCCGATCTGCGGCGCGGCGGCGTCGAGTCGCTCGAGGCGCGGGAGCGAGCCCGGCAGGGTGAAGAGGACCAGGTGGATGATCGCCCGGCCCCGGAAGTCCTTGAGGGTCTGCCCGGCCCCGACGCCAGATCCGAAGGTGAAGTCCGGGGCGACGCACCACGGGGTCGGCTCCACGAGGGGGGTGAGCGTCCGGGCCTGCTCCGCGGCGGAGAGGGCCCGGAGGAAGTTGATGAGGTCCCACCGGTCCTGCTCGGTCAGGTGGCCCTGGAAGGGGGGCATCTGCGTCCCGGGGATCCCGTTGGTGACCCACCAGAACAGGTCGCCGGCCGTATGCAGGGCGGTGTGCGGGGCGGTGAGGTCCGGCCGGGTCGAGGCGATTCCCCGGAGGACCGGGCCATCCCCGTAGCCGCCCGCGCCGTGGCATACCGCACAGTTCTGTTGGTAGAGGTGCTGGCCGCTCGCAATGGAGATCGCGTTGTAGGGGACCGGCGTCCGGAGGTAGGTGGTCGGATAGGCGTCCACCGCGAGGTAGCGGAGGGGGACCGGGATCGTGCCGGCCCAGAGGGCGAGTCCGGCGCCGATGGCCCACGGGCGGAGCCGTCCGCTAAGGGCGGCGGACCCCAGCGCCGCCGCGCCCAGCAGCGCCCCCGCGACCCCGACCCCGATCGCAAGCGGGACCCCAGGGACGTCTTTGTTGACCTCCCAGCTCAGCCGGAAGGCGAACGGCCAGGTGGGCTGGGCGTGCAGGGCGGGAGGCGTGATCCCCAGGGCGCCGACGACCAGGAGCACCGCCGCGCCCAGGCCCGCCTCGGCGATCACGTTCCGGGCGAGTCGGCGCATGATCGCGGCGCTCGTCCCCGCGCCCCCCTCGGGGGTATGAGCGAGGAGGGTGGGCTTGAGCCGCAGGAGGTTGACGGCCGCGATCCCGATGAGGGGGAGGAGGAGCGCGAGCTTGAGGAGGAGCAAGCGGCCATAGGGGGTGCCGACCAGCCGCGGGACGCTCCCGACCAGGGTCCAGGTGTTCACCAGGCCGGTCAGGACGAGGACGGCGACGCTGCCGAGACCGACCAGGGAGAAGCGGCGGGTCGCCTCCCGGGCGACGGCTGTCCAGGACGGGTCCGGGGAGCGCCCGGCCCACCGGAGGAGGACCGCGAGGGGGCAGAGCCCCCCGAGCCAGACCCCCACGGCGAGCAGGTGAAGGGCGTCGGACCCCTGGTGGAGGAGGCGCCACCTTCCTGTCGTCGCCGCGGCGTGCCCGGCCCAGGTCAGGGCGACGGCGAGGCCTCCCGCGAGCAGCACCCCTTCCAGCCGGACGGCGGTCCAGTCCCGGTCGTCCTGCTCGTGTTCCCGGAAGAACAGGAACCACGCCAGCAGGGCGATCAGGGCGAGCCGGACCTCCCAGACGCGGCCGAAGTTCGTCCCCGTCAGGACGGTGCCGACGGTCTCGAGCGTGAGGGCCTCGCCGAGCGGCCGGCCGCTGGCGATGGCTGCCTGCAGCCCCAGCCAGGCGAGGGCGGACGCGAAGGCGGTCAGGAGGCTCCACTCCGCCACCGCCAGCAGCAGCCGGTCAAAGCGCTCGAGGTCCGGCGCCCGGGTCGCGCCGGCCCTGCGGAACGCCGGGCGGCCGACGAGGAGGAGGAAGGCGAAGGTCCCGATCAGGAGGGTCAACGCCCCCAGGTGGACGAAGCGGATCAGGATCAGCAGCCCAGTCACTGGCTTTCCCGGATGGTGAACGGGAACTGGTCTTCCACGACATGTCCGTCGACGGAGAGGACCCGGAACTTGACGGTATAGGTCCCGGGGGCGAGCGGGGGGACCCCGACCGAGAGCCGGATGAGCTCGTCCGGGCCGACTTGGACGTCCCCCGAGTCCACCTGCTTCCCCTCCCTGTCCCAGACCGATACGCGGGAGAACCGGGGCTCCAGGCGCTCGTTGAACCAGAGCTGGACGCGCGTCGGCGCCCGCAGGAGCACCGCCCGGCGAGCAGGCGCCGACTTGACCAGGTACGCATGGGGCCAACCGCTCGTCGGCCCCAGCAGCAGGAGGGCGGCAAGGCATGCGCCGATCCACCAGAAGCGCGTCCTCGTCATCTCCGGTCTCTCCGGGAAAGCCGCCCTCAGTCGCATCGCTTGAGCAGGACGTCCCAGAGTTTCCCCGGGCGGTCCCCCTCGTTCCGCACGTCGTGGGGAGTCAGACTGGGAATCCAATAGACGGCGCCCGCCCCGAGAACCTGCTGGCCGCTCGGCGTCTCGAGCGTCAGTTCGCCTTCTAACACGATTCCCAGCTCCGGCTCCAGGCCGACGTGGCGCCCGGTTCCCGCTCCCGGGCGGAAGGTGAGAACGGTCACGCGGACCGAGTCGTTTTCCAGGGCCAGGTGGCCCTCCGGGGGTTGTGCCCGCGCCGCGCTGGCCGGGAGTAGAATGCCAAGGCCGAGAACGACTGCCAGTGCACGCCTGCGCACGATCCCTGTCCTCCCTGTTGGAGTGTGAATCCGGTCGTCTTCGGTGCCGGGGCGCGCCGTCCCCCGGCCGCCTGCCCGTTCCCCGAGCGGCAGACCCCAGCTCGGCTCGGACCCGGAGGAGCGAGGAGCGTCCTAGGCGGAGGCGGCGCCCCCGGGCGGGGCGCGGGGCGAGTGGGGGGCGACCAGGGAAGAAGGCGGCAGGGCCCCGGGAGGGGCCGGCGGGAGGACCTCCACCGCTCCCGGGGAGACCAGCGGGGGCGGGTCCACCTGGACCACCGGGGTCTGCTGGCTCTGGGCGAGCTGAGGGCAGGTGGCGCGGCTGTCGTCTGCATCGGCGATGTGGTGGACGAGATGCGGGGGGAGCGCGAGGAATTGGGCGACAAAGAGCGCGGCAGCGAGGGCGCCCACCGGTGTCAGTCGCCGGGGGTGGCGGACTGCGCGCAGCACGTGCCTCATCGGGACGGTATTATATCCGATTCCGCGTCCCAGGGAATTCCCTCTCCGTGGCCTGCGTTGCGCTTGGCCTTGACTGCCAGAGTGTCCGGAGATACAAGGGCTGAGGAGTCCAGAAGGAGCAGGGTTGCTCGGTGGGGGTGGAGGAGAGGCGCCAATGAAGCGGACCGCGGCCCTGATCGGGACCGGGTACCTGGGGCGGCGCCTCGGGGTCCGTCTCCTGGCGGCGGGCTACGCGGTCCGGGGTCTGACCCGGTCGCCGGAGCACGCCCGCGACCTCGTCCCGCTCGGGATCGCGCCCATCCTGGCCGACGTGACGCGCTCCGAGAGTCTCCCCCCTGCGCTGGAAGGAGCGACGGACGTCTTCCACCTGCTCGGCGCCATGCGGGGGGAGGAGGCGGCGTTGCGCCTTCTGCACGTGGAGGGGACGGGCCACGTCCTGGCCGCCCTGCCCGCCGGGCTCTCCCGCTACCTCTACGTGAGCAGCACCGCCGTCTACGGCCAGACAGAGGGGGAGTGGGTGGACGAGACGGCGGTCTGCGAGCCGACGTCCCTCATGGGGCGCCTCCGCTGCGAGGCGGAGGCCCTGATCCTGAAGGCACACCGGGAGCGCGGTGTCCCGGCGGTGATCCTCCGGGCCGGCTCCATCTACCGCCCGGCCAGTCCCGTCAACGCCCAGATCCGCGAGGGGCGGTACCGAGTAAGCGCCGATCCGGCCAAGTGGATGAACCACATCTACATCGAGGATTTCCTGGGGGGCCTGCTCGCGGCGGCGGAGCGGGGCCGCAGCGGCGAGGTGTATAACCTGGTGGATGACGAGCCGCACCCAGGCGGTGCCTACTTCACGGCCCTGGCCGAGGCGATGGCCGTCCCGCCGCCCCCGATGACCTTCACGCCCCCCGAAGAGGGCTGCGGAGCCCTCGTGCGGGAGAGCAACAAACGCTGCACGAACGCCAAGGTCAAGACCCAGTGCGCCTGGAGCCCCGCCTTCCCCACCTACCGCGATGGCATCCGCCACGCCGCCGCCCAGGGGTTCGCCGAGCCGCCCCTCCGCTGATTCCCCGCGTTGACCCCCCCTTTCCCGTCTGCTAGCGTCATGAGAAGTGGGGGTGTTCCATGGTCAGAAAGCCGAAGCGCGCGGCCAGGCGGAGGGAAACGCGGTCCGTCGAGAGCAAGCCCGCGGTTCCCGCCGAGGCCCCGAGCATCCCCGAGCCGCGAAGCCACCGGCGCCCCCCGGTGCCCGACGAAGAGATCGTGCGGCGCCTGAACGAGTTGCTGGAGGCGGAGCGGGCGGGGGTCGAGGCCGCCGCGGCCCTGAGGAAGAGCGACGCCGGTGGCCTGACCGGGGCCGACGTGAAGAAGTTTGGTGAGGATGAAGCCTGGGCGTGTGCCGGCCTGACGCGAGCCATCCTGCAGTACGGGGGGGTGCCGTCGGATCGGACGGGCGACTTCGGCCGGAACGTGGCCGCGCTCCGGAGCGAGGGGGAGCGGTTGAGCCTCATGGCTCGCGGCCAGGCCTGGGTGGTGAAGCGCCTCGATGCGCTGCTGGGGATGCCGCTGGACCAGGAAACCCGGGCCTTCCTCGCGGAGATGCGGGAGCAGCATCTGGAGAACATCGAGGCGTGCAACCGGCGCGCGGAGGAGCTCGAGGCTCCCCCCGGCCCCCCGTACCATCCGTTGCCCCTGGCCCGCCTCCGGGAGGCGCATGATCGGTTGTACTTCGGTCGGTGGCGGACGCCCGGTGCGACGGAGCGGGATCTCCAGCGGACGTACGCCCAACTCGGGCGCTACCTCGGTCTCCTCGCCGAAGAGGTCCAACGCTCCAGGGCCATCGAGGCCCGGCGATCTCTCACCAAGGCGCGCAGGGCCTATGCGAAGGGCGATCCTCAGGTGCACGGATCCGAGGCGATCCGGAGCCTCGACAATGCCCTCTCCTTCGCCCACAGCGCACTCAACGGCCTGCTCAGTCAGACCCGGGTGCCGCCGCACAACCCTGCCGACTTCGAGTCGTTCTATGATGTGGTCGGAGTGCCGTTCCGGGACGTGATCTGATCTCCTGCCCCGTTCGTCCCCCGTCCCTTTCGAATGGCTCAGAGGAGCGCCTTGATGGCAAACGTGGGGTCCTGGAGTTGGGCCTCTTTGCCGATGAGATTCTTCTTGAGGCGAATGAGGCGCTGGAGGACCGGGAACTCCTTGGAGCTGGTGTTGACCGCAAAGTAGGCCGTCAAGACGCGCTCCTTGAGGTAGAGGACGGTGAAGGACTTCTCCTGGAAGCGGCCGCGCAGAAGGACCTGGTCGTGCTCGCTCTCGTCGCCGGCAAACTCCAGGTGGAGGTCGAAGATGTCCGACCAGACGTAGGTGAGGAGGTCATAGGGGATGCCGGCCCCGGCCATGTTCTGGCCCGCGAGCTGGCCGCAGTACTCGGCGTGTCCCCAGTGCTCCACGCGCCGCCGCTTGCCCATCACCGGGTCGAGGTAGTTGGCGACGTCCCCGGCGGCGTAGATGTCCGGGTGGGAGGATTGGAGGAACTCGTTGACCATGATGCCGTTGTCCATCTTCAGACCCGCCTGCTGGGCGAGCTCGACGTTGGGGACGATGCCGACGCCGATGCAGACGAAGTCGCAGGGGAGCTCCTTCCCGGATCGGGTGAGGACGGAGGAGGGCCGGCCTTGCCCGCGAATCTCCGCGACCGTGTCGCTCGTGTGGAAGGTGACCCCCCGCTGCGCGCAGGAGTCCTGGAAGAACCCCGCCAGCGTGGCGTCCGCGAACCGAGCCCAGATATGGGGTTGGGCCTCGATGACGGTCACCTGGACGCCCAGCTGGGTCAGGGAGGCGGCTACCTCCATCCCGATGAACCCGGCACCGATGATGATCGCTCGCTTGCCCGGCCCCGCCTCGGCCGCGATGGCGGCGGAGTCGTCGAGGGTCCGCAGGTAGTGGACACCCGGCAGGTCGCCCCCCGGGAGCTTCAGGCGGACGGGCCGCCCGCCGGTGGCGAGAAGGGCCTTCTCGAAGGCGATGGCTTGGCCGCTCGCGAGACGGGCGGTCTTGGTGGACGGCTCTAGCCCCTGGACCCGTTCGCCCAGGATGAGATCGATGCCCCGGTCGCGGAAGTACTGTTCGGGGTCGAAGAAGAGCGCCTCGCGGGACTTCTCGCCGCGCAGAAACTCCTTCGAGAGGGGCGGGCGGTCGTACGGGACGTAGGGCTCCTCACCCACCAGCGTGATGGAGCCGTGGGGGTCTTGCTCCCGGAGGTGCTTGGCGGCCTGCCCGGAAGCCAGGCCGCCGCCGATGAGGAGGTATTTGGTGGATTTCATGCGCACCCCACGCGGAGGTCCACGAGCGGTGACCGTTCACTGTGATCAACGAACGGCCAAACGCCGGATCTGCGGGGGCACCCCAACAACCTGATGCTGCGGACAGGAGCAGGATACCGGGGGCCTCCGGGGAGACACGCTGCCGGAGGCCCCTGGCAACCGCCTCCCTTCCGCTATTTTTCTTCCATCGTGGAGTTGATGGTCTTCACCACCGTTCTACAGTGACTTCAAGTATTCGGTCAGGTCTCCCTTTTCTTGGTCAGTTAGCCCCAGGCCCAAGAAGGTGTTGTAGTGGTTGACCACGTCCCCC